>JAZOPW010000161.1:0-3429 GCA_045655785.1 Eubacteriales bacterium | reverse complement strand
TCCGACTTCTTTTTCGATACGGGCTTTGTCTGCATCGGGCGCGGCGACCACAAAGCATTCTCGGGTATGCTTTTCGCGCGTGGTAAGCGTGGGCTCCTTTCCGTCTCGAACAGCCTC
This sequence comes from Eubacteriales bacterium, assembly GCA_045655785.1. GTDB lineage: Bacteria > Bacillota > Clostridia > Oscillospirales > CAG-272 > UMGS1865. The sequence goes on along the minus strand of JAZOPW010000161.1, from coordinate 3,312 downwards.
TATGGCACTCTGCACGGGAATGGTATATTGCTTGGCGTTCAGCACGCCTTCAATGCGGCGGATGGCATCGGAATGTCCCTGACTGACGCCCTTACCCCAAAAGGTGTAGTCCTTGCCCTCGGGCAGGATCGCGCCCGCAAGCATACGGTTCAAGGAGAACATGCCGGGGTCCCATCCCACCGAGATCATCGCGGTCTTGCCTCCCCTTTTTGCGGTGGCGTCAACCCTTGCAAAATGCTCGGGAATACGGGCGTGGGTGTCAAAGCTATCGATCACACAAAACAGCTCCGCAAGAGTCGGGGTCTGCTCGGGCAGGTCGGTCGCACTTCCCCCACACAGCACCATCACATCGATCTTGTCGGCAAATTTTGCGACATCCGACGCCGCGCACACAACTGCCCCCGGTGTACTGATCTTCAATGCAGAGGGATCACGCCGTGTAAATACTGCCACCAATTTCATATCGGGGTTCTGACGGATCGCGCTCTCAACGCCGCGTCCCAAATTGCCGTACCCAAAAATACCGATTCTGATTTGCATAAATAAAGCCTCGCTTTCCTTGCGGATAACATCACGGCAATATTATAGCACAATTGCCTTTTTCTTGCAATAGACTTTCCGAATTTTTTGTCTTTCTCCTGCCAATTTTTTTCTTTTCCTTGATTTACAAAAGAGAATATGATATAATGATGAAAAACACCGTTGCGCATATTGCAACGGGGATCTGCACGAAAGGACATCAAAAATGGATATACAAATCTGGAAGGAGCCCATCCCCTATCTGCTCGAGGACGCCGAAACACCGAACGTCTTTCACACCTTTTTCATTGACACCGAGGAGCCGCTTCCCTGTATCGTCGTTCTCCCGGGCGGCGGATACGGCAGACGCGCACCGCATGAGGGGGAGGCGATCGCACGCTACTTCAACACACAAGGATTTCACACGGTGGTCGTAGACTACCGCGTCGCGCCCAACCGCTTTCCCTCGGGGCTTGCCGACACCCAGCGCACCATCCGCATTCTGCGTCAAAATGCAACGGAATGGAAGATCGACCCCAACAGGATCGTGACCTGCGGCTTCTCTGCCGGCGGACATCTCTGCGCCTCCACAGTCCTCTATTCCGACGTTTATTCCGCCGACGTACAGACCGATGAGATCGACACCCTTTCCTGTATCCCCAACGGCGCGATCCTTTCCTATGCCGTAACAGACGTCACCGAGGGCTTCGGTCATATCGGAAGCGGACGAAACCTCTTGGGAGAGGAGCGTTACCTTGCAGAAGCCGAGAAATTCTGCCTTGCGCAATACATCACGGACGAGACGCCAAAGGTGTTTTTGTGGCACACATCGGATGACTCGATCGTCAACGTCAAGAACTCTCTTGTATTTGCCGAAAAGCTTCGCGACCACAACGTCCCCTTTGAGCTACACATTTTCCCGCACGGCAAGCACGGGCTGGGGCTTGCAACGCAATGTCCCGACATTCAGCAGTGGTCACAGCTCGCCGCCGATTGGATCAGAAGAAATATTTGAGTATGCCCAACAGCAACAAATACCGAAACGAGATCCAAGCCGCGCTTTTTGAGATGCGTGACGCGGACTATGCGGCGTTTCAGCAAAAGCTGATGCCGACCGTCGATCCGCAACGCGTGATCGGTATGCGCACCCCCATGCTCCGCGCATATGCGAAGCGGTTGTCGGGAAGTGAGGCGGCAGAGGGCTTTCTTTCGTCCCTTCCCCACACCTATTACGATGAAAACAATCTGCACGGTGCGCTATTGGACGGAATCCGCGACTATGAGGAGGCTCTTTGTCGGGTCGAGGAATTTCTCCCTTATATCGACAATTGGGCAACCTGCGATATGTTTTGTCCCAAGGTTCTGCGAAGCAACCCCGATCGCTTATGGGAGCGGATCCTTGCGTGGCTTGCATCGGATCACGTATACACGGTTCGCTATGCGCTGGTGCGCCTGACGTCTTGGTATCTCGATGACGCGCTTTTCCGTCCCGCAGTTCTTGAGGCTGCTGCTGACGTCACCCATGAGGATTATTACGTCCGCATGGCACAGGCATGGCTGTTCAGCATCGCGTTGGTCAAGCAATATGACACCGCGCTTCCCTATCTGACCGAGCATCGCCTGTCTCCGTGGGTTCACAACAAAGCCATCCAAAAGGCAATCGAGAGCTACCGTGTTCCGACCGACCGCAAGATCCTGCTCAAGACGATCCGAATCCCAACCGCAAAAAAGGAGGCGACACTTCCGTGAAAATGACAACCCTTTGTTACCCCGAGCGCGACGGGTGCTATCTGATGCTGCATCGCACCAAAAAGGTCAACGATGAAAACCGAGACAAATGGATCGGTGTGGGTGGAAAATTCGAGGACGGAGAAAGTCCCGAGGAATGTATGCTTCGCGAGGTTTTGGAGGAAACGGGGCTTACGGTGACCAAATACCGCTACCGTGGGATCGTCACCTTCGTCTCGGACGTCTATCCCACCGAATATATGCACCTTTTTACCTGCACGGAATGGACGGGCAGTGAAAAGGAATGCGACGAGGGGGACCTTGAATGGATCGACAAAAGAAGGCTGTTCGATCTGACCCTGTGGGAGGGAGACCGCATTTTTCTGCGTCTGCTCGATTCGGATGAACCCTTTTTCTCGCTCAAGCTTCTCTATCGAGGCGAAGCACTTGTCAGTGCAAGCCTGAACGGTAAGGAAATAGCAAGATTGTGTTAAATGCAAGCAATATTTTTGACTTGACGAAACCTTTTATTTATTATACAATATAATCAAAGCAATATGATCCCAACAAAACAATATTCGGAAAGGAATCAAGATCATGAAAACAAAGGTTTTGGCTGTGATTGGCTGCGGAAGAATCGCAAAGGGAGCGCACTTTCCAGCATTGACGAAAATTGAAGAGGTACGCATCAAATACGCATGCGATCTGATCCCCGAAAAGGCACAGGCATTCAAGGATCAATATCCCGAGAAGGTAGAGCAGGTCATTACCGACTATAAAATCGCACTTGCCGACCCCGAGGTCGATGCCGTTTACGTTCTGACCCCCAACTATGCACACTACACCGTAACGATGGACGCGCTCAAGGCAGGCAAGCATGTCTTCTGCGAAAAGCCCATCACGGTCAACTATAAGCTCTCCTGCGAGATGGCAGAGGAAGCCGAAAAGCAGGGCAAAATGCTCAACATCGGCGTTTGCAACCGTTATCATAAGTCGGTTGAGATGCTGGAGCAAATGAACCGCGAGGGTAAATTCGGTAAGCTTTATCACGTTTACTGCTCCTTC
>JAZOPW010000160.1:0-3949 GCA_045655785.1 Eubacteriales bacterium | reverse complement strand
TGATGATCACCCATAACATGCGTGATGCTATTACCCATGGCAACCGTCTGATCATGATGCATGAGGGACGCGTGGTGGTGGACGTGTCGGGCGAGCAAAAGAAAAAGCTTACCATCGATCAGCTTCTTGGGCTGTTCGAGGCGGCAAGCGGAAGTCAATTTTCGGATGACAAGGTCATGCTCTCCAAAAAAGCCGAGACGTGACACTCGGAAAGGGTGTTCGCGGCAGAGCGGTCAATATCTACCGATAGAAAAAGGATAGAGGTTGTATAGCGTGATGTCCTTAACGGACAATCACGCTAACTAAGTTTGCCCTTGCGTGCAAGTGAAGTTATCTTCGATAGTGAAGTTCACTTTGTGAGTGAAGTTTCGCCTAACGGCGAAGTGATGGGCAAACTTAACTTCACTGCGAGCCTTAGCGAGCAACTTCACTGTGCATAGCACAACTTCACTTTTGCGACAGCAAAAACTTCACAAAAAGAGCAGACACGTAAGGTTTACGCCTTGCGTGTTTGCTCTTTCTGTTTGTTATAAGGGTTTGGGCATAGTCCATTCTGCATTTGTCCGAACAAATGCGATGCTTTTCAAATTCTCCGCTAAGAACCTTTACCTACAAAATCTCTATCCTTTTTTCTTGCGGAAACGGTTTTGGGAGACAAAGGTGCGGTGTTGCCTTAAGTCTCTCACAGCTTGCTCTTGCGCTCCGACCAATCGGGCATATACAATGATACAAATGCCCAGAATTCCTTGCTGTGATTGGGAACCCTCAGGTGCGCCAGCTCATGCAAAAGCACGTAGTCAAGGCATTCGAGCGGCTTTTTCGCAAGCTGAAGGTTTAACCAGATCTTTTTCGTTCGCGTGTTGCAGGTCCCCCATCGCGTCTTCATGTTCTTGGTCTGATAGGAGGAGCAGGAGAGCCCCGTTGTCGCTTCCCACAGCGGGAGTCGCGCATCGATGGCTTTTTTCAGATTCTCGCGGTAAAATTCATTGAGCAGCTTTTCGCGTGCTTCTTGGCTCGTTCCGTTCTTGACCTCCAGAACCAGCTCGCGGTTTTCAAGCTTCACGCAGTTCCGCTCGGTTCTTTTGACGTGAAGTTTGTACGGAACACCGAACAGATACACCGTCTCGCCCGTGGTGTAGGTCGGATTGGACTCCTTGGCGCGTTGGATCGCCTCTGCCTGCTTTTGCTTCATGCGCAGAATGTTTTTTACAACGTATTCTTCTATCACGCGAAGGTCTGCCTTCAGCGGAACGGTCGCCAGCACGGTGCCGTCGGCGCGAAACCGCAAATAGGAGCGTTTGATCTTTTTTCTCTGTACCTCGATCAAAATTCCGTCTATCGTGATTTGCATGGTCCACTCCTTTGCATCGGGCTTTTACGGTGACTTTGAAAAACGGTCAAAAGCAAATCAAAGCTTGATGATCTGCTCGCAAAGAGCCTCATATGAGAGTCCCGTTGCGGCGGCGGCTTGCGGCAAGAGGCTTGTGGGGGTCATGCCGGGCAGGGTATTTGCCTCGAGACACCAAAGTCTGTTTTCTCTGTCCATGATGAAATCAAATCTTGCGTAGCCCTTCAGACGGAGTGCCGAAAAGCCGCGCAGGGCAAGCTCCTGCGCCTGCCGTGAGATTTTGTCGGGAACCTCGGCGGGGCAGACCTCGCGCGTGGTTCCGCGGTATTTGTTTTTGTAATCGTAAAAGCCTTCATCGGGGATGATCTCGACAAGGGGGAGAGCTTTTCCGTCGAGGATCCCGACGGTCAATTCGCGTCCCACGATCTTTTTTTCGACCAGCACGTGGGTTCCCCAACGCGCCGCCTCGTCAAGGGCTGTGCGTAGCTCCTCCTCGGTGTCCACCATCGAGACGCCGACGCTCGAGCCGCAATCGCAGGGCTTGACGACGCAGGGAAGTCCGATTTCTCGGAGTACGGTGTCGGGGTCGGCATTGCGGGTGTCTAGATAGACCCAATCGGCGGTGGGAATGTCCGCGTCGCGGAAGAGTCGCTTGGCGATGTCCTTATCCATGGCAAGCATACTTCCGTCATATCCCGAGCCCGTGTAGTCGATGCCGTGGGTGTCAAGCGTTGCTTGCAGCTGTCCGTTTTCTCCCATCGAGCCGTGCAGAGCCAAAAAGACCTTATCAGCCATGGCGCAAAGGGGGAGGACGTTCTTTCCGATCAGCGCGTTCCCGTTGCCGCAACGTGCGCGAAGGGCGTCGAGGTCGGGGACGGTATCGGTGATTTGATGAGAATAGCAGCCGTCGGAGCGGAACAGCTCCTCGGGATCGGCGGGCAGCTCTTTGATGCCCTCGTAAACGTCGAGGAGCAATACGCGGTGTCCGTTTTTCATCAGCGCGTTTGCGATCAGACTTCCCGACGTCAGGGAGACGTCGCGCTCGGGGGAATATCCGCCTGCAAGTACTACGATTTTCAATTGATTCAGTCCCTTCATGATTCTGTGTGGATGGTATTGATCAGTATATGTGAGTTTGCGTCACGCGGTGCGGTTGACGCTTATTTTTTCAGAATAACCGCGCGGTCATTTCCTCCAAGGTCGCGCAGGACGCGAATGTCCGAGAAGGACGCCTCCTGTCCAAGCCCTTCAAGCTCCTTGGCTTGGTCATAGCCGATCTCAAACAGGAAAAATCCGTCCTCCTTTAAGCGATCGGAGGCAAGGCGCAGGATCTCTCGGTAAAAGAGCAAGCCGTCGTCACCGCCGTCAAGTGCCGCGAGCGGCTCGGCGGACAGCTCGGGCTCGAGTGTGTCGAGAACGTCACGGCGGATATAGGGGGGATTGGAAATGATGGCGTCAAATTGCAGATCGTGCGGCAAAAAATCGGGGGTGAGAATGTCGGCACAGATGGGGGTAAAGCGGTCCGAAACGGCATTTTTAGCGGCGTTCCGAACGGCAAGCTCCAACGTGTGCGGAAATTTCTCAACCGCCACGGCGCGTGTGTCGGGACGCTCGGAGAGGATCGAGACCGCGATGCATCCGCTTCCCGTACAAAGATCGGCAAACAAAGCCCCCTTTGGCAGACTCTTGATCGCTTCCTCCACCAGGCATTCGGTGTCAGCACGCGGAATCAGGCAATCGGGTGAGACCTCATAGGTCTGGCGGTAGAACTGCCACTCACCGAGCAGATATTGGAGAGGATAGCGCGATGCCCGTTTCTCAACGGCATCGAGCAGAGCGGTGTCGCGGTAGTCACGCGCGGGGTCGGCATGAAGCGTGTAGCGGTCGATGCGGCAAAAATGCTCGAGCAGGAGTGCTGTGTCCCATTCCGCGCTCTCGATACCTGCCTGTGACAGACGCGCAACGATCTCTCCGTAGGTCATGGCGGTTCTCCTTTCTTTGAATTTGCAGATCAAAAGCAGTTCAAATCATGTTACTCTACAACAAAGTTCTACTATATTCTATCATAAAAGAGGCAAAAGGGGAAGGGATTTTGAAAAAAAATCAAAAAATTTTCGTTTTCCTCTTGAATTTTTGAAAAAACATGGTATACTGTATAGTAGGATCATGAAAAGTGTCCCCAGATGGGAAGAATCGAACGGAGGAAACAATGGATAACAATATTGTTGTGGTAAAAAAGAAAAATACATTTTGGACCGTGGTCAAGATCCTCTTGATCGTGGGTGCTGTGGCTTTGGTTGCGGCAAAGATCTATCAGAAATTTTTCAAGAACAGAAAGCCCGCCGTTTGTGAGGCTGAAGCCGACGAGGAAGCTCCCGTGATCGATGTTGCACAGGAGGAGACCGAGGCAGAGGCATTTGAGGTGTCCGCGGACGCTGTGATCGCCAATACGGCAGACATGGAGGAAGTTGCCGAGAATTGATCGGCGGCAATAACACTGTGGAAGGGGACTGAAAAGGTTCCCTTCCCATTATTTAGAGAGGTTTGGAATGGCAAAGTACAGAAGAGACAGAATCAACGAGGAAATACAAAAGGAAATGG
>JAZOPW010000159.1:0-2267 GCA_045655785.1 Eubacteriales bacterium | reverse complement strand
GCCTTTGGCGAAAGCGTGCTAAGCATTTTGCCGTCGCTGAAAAGCGGCAAATGGCAGCTTGCACGCCCGAATCTGACCACGGTGCTGGAGCATACTCCCACAATGCCGATGACCACGCTGCAAAAGCGGTGGCTGAAGGCGATTTCGCTCGACCCCCGCGTGAGATTGTTTGGCGTAGCGTTTCCAAATCTTGATGACGTGGAGCCGCTGTTTACCGAGGCGGATTATTACGTTTACGATAAATACAGCGACGGAGATCCCTTCGAGGATGCGGGCTATATTCAAAGATTTCGCGTGATCCTTGCTGCCATTCGCCAAAAAACGCCGATCAAATTTGAAATGATCAATCGAAAGGGCAGAACGGTGTTCGGGCGGTTTTTACCCAAAAGATTGGAATATTCCGAAAAGGACGACAAATTCAGGGTGGTCGCCGCCGGAAACGGCTTTGTCGGCACGGTCAATCTTTCTCGCATGACGCGTTGTGTGCATTACACAGGTGATAAGCCGTTGGATAGCGGCGAGCGTGAGATGCTTTACGATACGGCAACGGTGAAGCTATCCGACGAGCGAAACGCATTGGAACGCTTTATGCTTCATTTCGCCCATTTCGAAAAGCAGGCGGAAAAATTGGACGAGAAGCACTATCTGATCAGGATCAAATACGCCAAGGACGACGAGCCCGAAATGGTGATCCGAGTCCTTTCCTTCGGTCCTATGGTTGAGGTGATCGGATCGGAATCCTTGCGGAAATTAGTGATTGAAAAGCTGAAAAATCAGAAAAGCTGCGGATTAAAATAGCAAAAAAGCTCTCTTTCGAGGGCTTTTTTGTTGTTTTCGCAGCTTTTTTTCCGTGATAAACCAGGAAAACAATGGTAAAATGAGGGTACGAAAGGCGCAAACAGCAAAAGAATTAGACACAGGAGTCAGATTCCTTTGGTCGTCGGGTTCATAGCCCGGAGTTATATGCGCCTTGAAAAGTGATATGTATTGCATCGGAAATGCTGATGGGCGGCTCAACGGAATCTCGGACGCTACCGCCAGACGTAAGCTTCCGAACTTTATTGCACCGAGATTGCATATCCTCAAAAATGCATCGCTATAATTCTTTACCTTGTACGTATTGCGTTCACTGGCGGTGCGAAAGGCACGGACAGCAACGTGTGTAAGCACTTGACTTTTAACCAAGGAAGCTATCGGGCTCATAACCCGAAAAAAACGTGCCTTGTAGTGATCCGCCCGAAGGAAATCGCGATTGTCCGGAGTGGCTTGGATCGAAAATCAAAGATGCCAACAGCAAAAGCAATATTGACTTTACCTCCACTAGGGAGGGACCGCTTGGTAAGCGGCTCGGTGCGGGGTGAAAACCCTCGCAAGTTTTGAAAACGGCATCTTGTTTTAAAAAAGATACAGACAGCAATCCTTTAGCAGTGTGGTTCCTTGAGGAACGCCCGTTTTCGGAACGGGAGATGTGCGGTGAGATTCCGCGCAGCTGCCGCAACTGTATCTTGTCACAAAGGCACGTACAGCAATTTTGGGTCGAGCATGATCCCGTTAAGGTCAATGGCTCCCCTGCTTTGCAGGGGGAATGTGCCTTGTAGATTGAGAGAGAAGGTGATATAGTGTTTAAATTCGGAGGGAAAAATCAATTTAACGGTTGCTTTGATTTTTTTGAATGGGCTGCCCCTTTTTATGAAACGCCTGAGGAGGTATATAAGGCGCTTGATAAGGCTGGCATAGTGGGTAAAACGCTGACCGCAATTAACGCAGTGGGTGCTTGCATGTCTGTCGGTTATCCGATTCTGTATTGGAAGATCAAAAGCGCGGGCATTGAGCCGGGTGATCTTTGGTGGGAAAGGTATGAGCATTTGGACGATATACTTGTTCCGCAAAGTATCAAACTTTGCGAGCCCATTCAGTTTGTATTTGACGATCGCACAAGCGTTGAGATCCTGCCGATTGATGATGGCGGTGCAAGAATCGGCATCAACAGTATCCCGATAGGGCTTGCAGACGGTCTAAACAAAAGTGGGATTGATGCTAATAACTTGTTTAATCAGCTGCTTGGCAGAAAGCTTGAACATATCGATCTCGAGGAGATCACGAACGAAAAGAGATCGATCAATCGGTATACAATTGGAAAAGCCAAAGGAAACAAAGAGCTTCGATGGCAGCACGTGATACGACTGTCGTTTGGTTACCCCTGCAAAATGGAGCTAATCAGTTCATGGGAAAGCTGGTACGAGGTGACGGCTGTTACCGACTTTGAC
>JAZOPW010000158.1:0-4814 GCA_045655785.1 Eubacteriales bacterium | reverse complement strand
CCTGTGGGAGATGCCCGCGTTGCGGGTGTTGTCACCGATGAAGCGGGTTACATGCGCCTGACCTTGACGGTCTCGGTGGACTACCGTGCCGAATGCGCACGCTGTCTGGAGAGCGTGGAGGGTTGCTTTGCAATCGAATTCGAGCGCACCGTTGCCGCTGAGGGAACGCTGACAGAAGAACAGCTTGAGGAAAACGTGGACGAGTATGCCGTGATACAAAACGGAAAGCTCGACCTGGATGAGGAGATCCGCGAGGAGCTGCTTCTTTCCTTCCCCATGCGTTTTTTGTGCCGAGAGGACTGCCCGGGACTTTGTCCCAAGTGCGGAAAGCCACTTCGCGAGGGCGATTGCGGCTGTCCCACAACCGAACCGGATCCGCGGCTTGCCGTACTGAAGACGCTGTTTGACAAAAATGAAGATCAGAAATGAGTAAATTATGACGTGAATCCATACAAATTCACGCAAGAGGAGGTGTAGACATGGCAGTACCAAAGAAGAAAGTATCGAAAGCTCGCAGAGATAAGAGACGCTCGAATAACAGCAAGCTCGCCCTGCCCGGCATGAACAAGTGTTCCAACCCGGCATGTGACGCATTTGTGAAGAACCACTGCGTCTGCAAGGTTTGCGGCTTTTATAACGGCAAACAGGTTCTGGACGTGAAGAAGGATGCTTAATCGCGTTTTCCAAGCCTGAAAAAAGGACTTTCTCAACGGAAGGTCCTTTTTTCGTTACTTTGCGTTGTGCCCCGAAGGGCGCAACGCATCGATATAACTCCGCTTTCGCGGATTTTCGATATACGCTTGCGCGTTCGATATGTGCTACCGCACTCGATATGCTCACTGCGTGAGCGCGGATTTATATCATATCGAGTTCGACCAACGGGAGAACATATCGAATTTGCCGCAGGCAAATATATCGAGCCGAACTCCGTGAGGCATATCGACAAATTCATAATCGCGGTTTTCTCGTTTTAGAAAGACGCACAAAAAAAGACGCGACTACATTTTCAAAACGCATTGACAAAAGTCTAAAAACGTGGTACAATAATAACACCACACAATTCAACATGATAAATTAACTCTATTTGGGAGAAGACTACCTTGGTAAAAGGTGTGTTCTCCTTCTTCCTCTTTTCCTAAATAGGGTGAGAATTGTGTGGTAACAATCGAAGGAACATGCTTTTTCGGTGCGTATGACTTCGGTTGTGCGCACTTTTTTACGTTAAGGAGGAAACCATGGACATCTATCGAATGACGTTTGCAGGACACCGAGAGATCCTCAATCACTCCCGTTTAGAGGACACGGTTGAAAAAATTATCCGTCAAATGCTTTCCAAAAAGGAATATGTGGAGATTTACATCGGGCGAAACGGTGATTTTGACATTTTGGTGGCATCCGCGGTCAAGCGTGCGCAAAAAGCCATCGGACATCACAACAGCTGCTTGACCTTGGTTCAGCCCTACAGGATGAAGGATGACGAATACTATGAGGCTTTTTATGATGAGGTGATCCATCCGATTCCCGAAGCCTCCCATCCAAAAAGTGCGATCACGGCGCGAAATCAATGGATGATCGATCAAGCTGATCTACTTGTAGCGTATGTGGAAGGCGGAAGGACAGGCGGCGCGTTATCCTCCCTGCAATACGCACAAAAGCACGGCGTCAAGACCGTCAATCTTGCGGACGAAAAAAGCGCAGAGATCACGTAATATAAAGTAATATAAAAAAGATGGTAACCCTTATGGTCGTACCCTAAAGGACAGTTTTGCAAGAATACGGTATATCTCGAAAGAGGTTTGCCGTATTTTGTGTTTTTTGTCTACAAATGCAGTATTATAAAAGGTATAAAAACTTTGCTAAACATATTTACAAAACTAAAAAATTGTGATATAATAAAAAATGCGAAACAAACCGAATATGACATTTAGGAGTATTTTTTATATAGGGGTACTCTGCCCTTTTTGCGTCCGCAAAGATTTGAATTTGGAAAAAAGTACAAGTTCCGTCTTTGTGGATATGGATTATTCTCCTATTTGTCAAAGGTTTGTTTCGCAGCAATAGGGGCTTGTGCTTTTTCGGTGCGTGGCTTCGGTTGCGCACCTTTTTATATGCCGATAGGGGGAAATATGGATAAGAAGATTCAAAAAAAAAGGTAATAGACATTACCGGCATAGAACTCACACCCGGAGAGCCTACCGTTTGTCTTGGCAACGGCGAACAAGGCTTTGAGTGTTGTTGCGACGAGTGCGACTACTATTTGCTTTGTTTTACTGAATTTAACCGCAAAAACAAAGAAAAAAATATTGCGGAAAATAAAGTTTATACTGAATAATGATACAAAAAGGACAGAGAACTTCAAAATTCTCTGTCCTTTTCCTGTTGGTAAGTAACGTATTCTATTAAGTTTTCAAAACGGTCCTTAAGAGTACGCCACTTTCAGAAAGCCATCTTTTTTATTACCAATTCGTTACCTTTGCGCCGGACTTATCCTTAAACGAGCCGCACAGGATCATGATAAAGTCTACCAATGCGCCAATGCCGAACAATCCGCCGGTAAAGATGTAGAGAATACCGGTACCGATCTTACCTGTGTAAAATCTGTGAATGCCAATTCCGCCAAGGAAGAAGCAAAGCAGGGTTGCAACGAGTCTGGATTTGCTGGAAACCATTTTAGAATCCCTCCGATTATGTTTGTCAGAGTCCAATGACTCTGCTCTTTTATTATACAATAAGTTATGAATTTTGTCAATATTTTTTGACAAGAAAATGAAGAAAAAATGTCAAGCTCACAAATCCATCCTGCGATGTCTCTTGATCAGCCGCAAAACCTTTGGTCGGTTGTAACGTTGCAAGAGAACGAATTGCAGGTCATAAAGTCCCGCCAGCACGGCGGTGATCAGGAAAGGCGCAAGGCTGGCGGCAGGATCCTCAAAGAAAAAGCAGAACAGCAATGAACAATAGCCGCACACCACGATCAGGATATGCACCGTCTCGGAAAGGCACATCTGTCGCGCCAATTGCTCGGGCGTATGCGTTTTCACATCAAACTGTGCGGGGTCAAAGGTCGGAACCCGTTTTGCCCATTTGCGAATACGCAAGAGCTTCCAGAGCCTTTTTTCCCATTTTCGTTCGCGGAACCATCGATTTTGCGGATTGACCTGCTTCGGGAACGTGTAGTGTACCGCAAATCCAATGACAAGTCGCATCAGCAGATGATAAAACGTGGTCGCCGCCGTTGTCAGGAGCGTGATCAAAAGCTCTCCGCCGAACCGCCACGCAAGAACCCACAACACCGCCGTCAGCACACCGCACACCGCGATCGCGGTATAAAATGTCTTTTTCATAAGAAGAACCTTCCTGTAAATTAGATAAAAAGGAACAGGGGAAGACACCGCACGTGGCAGCTCTTCCCCATTATCTATCCAAAATCACAAATAAGCCGCCATTTTTTCGCCAAATTTGCGGTAGTCGGTGATCTCGACATAGTCGATGCCACCCAAACGCACGTGGCTGTCTCCGCCGCCGTCGCCAAAGTCGTCACCCACGTAAAGGATCTCGTCCTTTTTGTAGCCGTTCTCCTTTGCGTAACGCATGATCGCGTCATACTTATTGAACTGCTTTGCCGAGAAATCAAAGGAGGAAGAGCCACCGATGTAGACCGTGAAATCCTTAAAGATCTCCAGCACCTCGGGATACAGCACCCTGCGCTTCTCGCGCGTCGGATCAAATGCAATCTTATCCGCCACTTCCGCCTTGGTGCCGAGCAAGGGGAAGGTCACCATGCCCGAGGGATGGAACTCCACGCTCTCACCCTTGTATTCGGTGTAACCGTACTTCCCGCGCAGATACTCCACCTGCTCGCTGAAGAATGCATGATCGACCTCCACGCTGTCCACGCGTACCAATCTGAAGGTGCCGTCGGGATCCACCACATATTCTTGCATGCCGTAGTTGCCCAAAATGTCGATTGGGTACTCGCAAAGCTGCTTACGGATACGGTTCGCGTCGCCCGCGCCCACCATGATCAGCTTATGTTTCTCCTTCAGCTTGTCCAGCACTGCCCTGTTTTCTTCTCCCAGGGGGGTGCGATGTTGTGTCAAGGTTCCGTCAAGATCGAGACAAATCAGTTTTTTCACAATCGATCCTCCATCTGTTTTTCTTTCATTATAAACGATAGTCGTTTCAATTGCAATCCTCGGCTCTAAAATTGACAAATTTTCAAAAAATACCCGAAAATCCGCCACTCTCGCGTTCATATGCTCCTTTTATGAGTCGCATGGGTTACACTTTTATATGAGTATGATACCACAATAACAGACTTTTGTCAATCATTTTCGCGAGAAAAAGCAAAAATGAAAAAAGGAACCGCCCCAAATCAGCGATTCGGGGCAGTCCCTTTTGGAAAACAGAATTCGATTAAGCGAGCTCTGCGAAATACTTAATGGTGCGAACCATCTGGCTGGTGTAGGAGTTCTCGTTGTCGTACCAAGAAACAACCTGTACCTGGTAGGTATCGTCGTCGATCTTTGCAACCATGGTCTGGGTAGCATCGAAGAGAGAACCGTAGGTAATGCCGATGATATCGGAGGAAACCAACTGCTCCTCGGTGTAACCGAAGGAATCGGAGGAAGCAGCCTTCATAGCGGCGTTGATGCCTTCCTTGGTGATGTCCTTACCCTTTACAACTGCAACCAGCAGAGTGGTAGAGCCCGTGGGAACGGGAACACGCTGAGCGGAACCGATCAGCTTGCCGTTCAGCACGGGGATTACCAGGCCGATAGCCTTAGCGGCACCGGTGCTGTTGGGAACGATGT
>JAZOPW010000157.1:0-8309 GCA_045655785.1 Eubacteriales bacterium | reverse complement strand
ACCTTTTCGGTAAAGCATTCGTAAATAGTTTCAACATCCTTGCATGGAACCTGCCGTCTGATCGGACGGCGTACGGGGTGCATATCAAATGCTTCTCGCAACATCCCCGAGGTGTTGTCCTTGGAGCCGTCATCCACAACGATAATTTCATAGGAATGATATTCGAGAGAAAGCAAAGATTTCACAGTTTCTACAACCGTGACCTCTTCATTATAGGCAGGCACAACGATGGTGACGGGGATCTGGTATTCGTGGTCGACTACATTTTTATAACGCGTGCGCTTATTGCGGTAATAAAGGACCAGAGCACCCACGATGACCGAAATAAACAGAAAGGTGGAGTAAAGGATCAGATATGTACCGTAGCCGAGCGTGATTCCCTTGAGAAAATCTGCCACGGCATTTATAAAATCATATTTCATCTTTATACCTCCTTATCCAGAATGTATCTTTGGTCAAACTGATATTGCAGCATATCTCTGGCAAAGCGGTCTCCCCCATCAAAAATATCGACCAAATCCTGATATTCCAACCCAAGGTATTCAAGGCTCTCGGTCGCGTTATAGCGGACAAACCAATTGGAGCTATTGATCTGGGAGCAAAGGATCTCGGTGGTACGAGGGTGAGGATAATATCGCAAAACGGAGAGTGCTACAATGGCGTATTCAATGCGCCATCCCGACTCTCCCGCCGCAAAACGTGCAATCAGATCGTATGCAGGGGCGTATGGATACTTTCCAAGATAGCGAATACAAGAGAGCCTCGTTTCATCGTAGGTCTCCTCGCTTTGAAGCAACTGCAGTACACGCTCACAGTGTGCACCGCCGGAAAAGCGCAAATAGTTGAGAAGATTGACCTGCATTTGTTCAGAGAAGCTAAGCAGATGATCCAGAAGCAAGAGCTGCAACTCTTGCGCATCCCCCGAAAAGGACAGCAAGCCATCGCTGATGATCTTGGGATGCAAAAAGCGTTCGGTTTTTTCAACCTGCTGCAATACTTGCAGTACTACCTTGGGATCTCCGATTTGATAGACAGCCAGCAATACCCCCTCTGCACAGGTCGAATCACCTCGATCCAACAGATCCCGCAGATTGGCTACCAGCTCCGCAGTATGAAAATGCCGCAAATATCCGTATTTTTTGAGCATGAAAATGTAAAATCCGTGGACAATGTCATCCTTTTTTCGATATGACGATGTCAGAGAAACGATAGTTGGAGCAGTTTGGCGAATGTATTCATTAAAATACTTTTCTGCCAGATCGCGAGGAAGGGGTAAGATCAATTTCTTTTTGGGGCGCAAAAGCATTCGGATTTTGGAGTGTCCCTTTGAAAACTCCTCGCCCTTGCGCGCACGGTGGCGGATGTGGATGGTCACATTGGTAATCTCGTTTGGATCGCGCAGAGAAAGCGTCCCGTCCTCTATCATTTGCCACACTCGGCGCAACGCTGTCTCGTAGCAATAAAGCGAGGGGGTGACCAAGAGGGAAAGCTGCAAAAATTTTTGATAATCCTCGGAAACAGTTTTATTGATCGAAATCTGTTCCATCTGTTGAATGATCTCTCTGGTTCTGCGCTGTATGACGCGACCGTCGAGATAGGAACGTATCGCGGTGATTGCAATAAACAAGCATTGAAAAAGAATCAGGGAAAGACAAATTGCAATATAGATCCATAATAGTGTTTCAATCATAAAAGCTCCTTTCCGAATAATCTCTTTAATCTTTCTTCCAGAAGGATTGCAAAATGTAGTAGGATTCCTTAAGTCGTTCGTGATAGGTTACCTTGTTGTCCCATCCCTTCATTTTTTTGGGGTGCATTTCAATGCGCGCCTCTGTGCCGTTGCCTACGCCGACGTAGATGCGATCGATCTCAATCTTTTCCACTCCGTAGTGCTCGTAATAATCGTCGTGGATCATCATGCGCGAGGGGTCCATAAAATTGAGCAGCTGCCAAGGAAGCTTGATCTCAACAAAGCCGTCTCCTGCCATAAAATCCGCAAGAGAGTTGAAATCATTTGATGATGGATTTGCGTTTCCGTACGTTAAAAGCCCTGTGTGAAAGAGGCTGCTTTTGGTTCCGCCGATAGAGGTAAGCTGAAGTGCCAGATAGATCTCGCGAAAAATTGGGGAATCCTTTTCGGGGATGTTTTCCGTATAGTAGGTATTAAAGCCGTATACGTCGCCCGAGTAGTTGGCGCGCAATGCCTCGTAGCGCTCCTGAACCAACAACCGACTGTTTTCTTTTCCATCCAATATCAGCAAAAAATCGGCTGCACGGTTAAATTTAACATCCTCGCCCGCGGCATAATTGCTTCCCGATTTTTGCGTGGTATCAATGGGGATGTAGAGTTTTTCGGAATCAATCGAAAAACCGTTTTTCTGCACCATCAAATAAACAAAGCGCTCGTCGTATTTCATAGAGACAGAGCTTCCGTCCGCATTTTGCGCGACCACATCATCCGAATTCCACTCGGAAATATCGCCGTCCACGTAGCAAATGCTTTGCTCCTTTCCGGGATCAAAGGAAAGCAAACCGAAATATTGTTCGTTGGTCTGATAATCGGACCAATAGGGGGTTCGCTCTAAGTCTACTGAGTACATGGTGTTCCAGGTACGCTTAAACCACTCATCCTGCCAAATAAAGGCACATCCGCCGATGCAACCGCTCTTCATAATATCCTGATAACAGGATACCAAGGCATTTCCCTGCTCCTGCTCGGACATATGTCCTTGATTTCGATCCGTATTGGGGTCAACCTGCGCAATTCCGCGACCCGTGGAAACTCCAAACTCCGATATCAAAACCGGCATTTCGTGATGATTGTTCAAAAGCTGCAAATAGGCAAGATAGGTGTTGGTCTTTCCGTCGTCGGTTGCGTAGAGAGAGCGGTCGCCAATGCCAAGCTCCGCCCATTGCTCGTCCGTAAAGGTGTTGAGATAGTCGGGGTAATAGGGATAAACGTGATAGGATGCGAACTGCCCCGACAAAACATTCTCTGAGCATACAATGTTCTCGACATCTACACGTGCGCACTTTGCAAAGTGAACTGCAATTTTTTCAGGATACTCAAAGGGATCTGTAGTAACCCAGTTGGAAAAGGCAAACGCACGTTGCTCACGGTAACGCTTCGTCTCGTATTCCAACGTACGGTCACCGACCATGGTCAGCATGACCTCAAAGGGATTGGCATCCTCCGATGAGGAAAGGTATTGACCCTGATAGGAATTATATTCGGGTTGGTTAATGTAATAGTCGTTGGAATACGCGACCGTCAGATCCTCCCATTCAACTCCCCAGATATATCCCAAAACCCAATCCGAAACATCATGCAGATACGAGCCGTAGCCCGCACTGTGCAGTTGGTTTTTAAATATCTTCTTTTTTCCGTGGATCACATCCACCGCCGTTTTGCAATGTGAATAAAAATTTTCACAAAAAGCATCGTCATAAATATTGTGGTGCGAATTCAATACGTAGTCGTTTACCCACACACCCTGAATCAAATACAAGGGCTCCTCGCGTCCGTTGTTGTACTCATAAAAGGCGTTATAGAAATCCTCAGACAAAATGGTGTATACGCGAATCACGTTGGCTCCCATATCCTGGATCATAGAGAACCAACGAAGATAGGTTTCTTTATCGACATGGAATTCGGTGGACCAATATCCGGGAACGCCGGAGCCCATGTTCACGCCCTTGATCTCCATGACCTCATAGGAGCCATCCCCGGTGGACATCATGATCTGTCCGTTTTCAACCTTGGAAACGATGTTGATCGGCTCATCGGAGAAGGTAGGAATATAAACGCCCAAGCGATAATAGAGCGAGTCTCCAAGCAGAACAAGTGCCAGCAATGCAGCGACAATTATCAGATATTTTTTCATATCAAATCAACGCCTCGATTCATTGTTCTTTTTGTTTTTGGATTCGCTTGCGTATTGCATCAGGCTGTCAATATTTTCGTCCATCCATTCACCACGGACATGAATATAGGAACGCATAAGGTCCAATGCCTCCTCATGAGATTGAGGATTTCTGTCCAAGGGACGCAACAACCCGTTTTCTTGCTCAAAGGTATAGCCCCATTTTTCAAAATTGCGATCAATGGCATCCCCCAGATAGGCAACCGTTTCGTCAATATACCGGTTGAGATAAGCCTCGCTGAAATAGGTTTTGCGTAGCTCTCGGTAGCGATCAATGATCTGTTGGGTAAAATCGGGGCATTTTGTTAGCATAACATACCACGGCTGCATATTCATTTCAAAACTGTGCGGATTCATTGGTGAATCCTTGAAATTGTCAAAGGCAGAGTTAAAATCCCAAACGCAAAGTCGGAGCAATCCGTCCACGTCCTTATAAATGTAAGTGGAAAGCCACCCTGCATCGTAGTTTGAGGTAAATTCATTGATCACAAAATAATCCACAAAGGACTGTACGTCAATAAAGTTGGTGTATCCGTATCGTTCATCCTTATAATCAAAGGAATAGAGAATACGTTCAAAATAAGAAAAGTCCTGCTCAATCTGATGCTTGATCTCGGGGGTAAGGTTGGATGTTCCGGGGTAAACAGAGTCCATTTTTTGCCTGGTTCGAAGGGTATAGGCGGAAAAGACGTCGAGATCCTTGAACTCCGTGCTGCCTCTGTCCATTCGAATACAGTAGCCCGTGAAGGTCTGATCCTTTTTCTGAACCGACAGATTCAATCGGGAATTTTCAACCTGCCCCGCTGTAATGGTTTCAACCATTACGTAGACGCCGATATATTCGCCGTTGAGGAACGCCTCGCAAAAACGAACGTTTGGGGCGTAGTCCATGATCTCACCTGAAATATTGTACCACATGTAGTTGCGGATCAGCGTCTGATCAAGGAAGGGACCGTGCAATGCCCACTCGTGGTGTGCATCCATGCCCATCACGGCATGGGATTCATTTTCACCTAGCTCGTTTACGAAGGTCAGCGAATATCCGAGCTTATCATGGTAACGAGATGAGTTTCCGCGCACCTTGATCCGCACGGTTCCCGTATCGCCCGCCACATCTGTCAGATGGTTGTTTTGGGTCGGACTGTCAAAGATGTTGACACTTGCCATGATGTAGGTTTCCCCGGTCTCGGACAGGGTTGATTGCTCCTGACCTTTTTCATCCAAATAGAACTTGCCGGGGATCTCAACACCGCCTGTATTGATCTCGATCAACGGAAGATGCGTGCAAAAGCTACCATCGGTGTGTTCGCAGCTTGGTTTTTGGTTGGCTTCCAAATGCTGATGATACCGAGAGCCTTTGTTTATATCGGGCAGATGTGTAACAGCATATGCCCCCGTGATTGATAAGCACAGTGATATTGCTACAACGATCCATAGAATTCGGTATTTCATAGTTTTAGCCCGAAATTTCGTCATTCTGCATGACAATGTTTACGTATTCAATCTCACCAAGCTCGTAGATCTTGTCGCAAACGCTGTGCTTTCCGCGCTCAGCGTATTGCAAAAGCTCGGATGAGATCTCATAGATTATTTCCACGCGCTCGCGCGTTGTATTACGGACACGTAGGATGGCTTTACGGTCAAACAATTTAAAAACTGCCGCCTGAATCGGATCCTGAAGCTCGCGCTTTGCGCGAATGATCAAAAGCATTCGCTTGTCGTTTTTGACCGAATGAAAAATGAACAACACCAAAAATACAACGGTGCTTCCGATAGAAGAAACCAAAAAATCACTCACACCGCAGCAGATGCCCACAATGATCGCCCAAAAGATGTACATGGTATCGCGTGCATCCTTGATTGCTGTACGGAAACGCACGATAGAGAGCGCGCCGACCATACCGAGCGACAGCGCCAAGTTATTGCCGATGACTGTCATAACAGTACCGGTAAGGACGGTCAGAACCACGAGAGACACGTTGAATTTTTTACTGTAGATTGTTCCTCTGTGCGTTAAGTAATAGGATAAATAGATGACGGTGCCCAAGAAAGCCGAGAACAGGATATTCATCAGAATGACCTGCCACGTCAGATTGTTTTGTCCTGCAAACAGCTCTAAAACCTTGTCTTTCATATTGCTTAAATCTCCTTGTTATACGTTGTATTTATATGATGCCTGACGAGCAAGCATATATTTACTGACGGAAAGCTCGCTCTTTTGAGCGTTTGAGAGCAGATCCTTGATATAATCCAGCA
This sequence comes from Eubacteriales bacterium, assembly GCA_045655785.1. Taxonomy (GTDB): domain Bacteria; phylum Bacillota; class Clostridia; order Oscillospirales; family CAG-272; genus UMGS1865. The sequence goes on along the minus strand of JAZOPW010000157.1, from coordinate 2,130 downwards.
AAAATCCGTTGAACTTGACCTCCAGCACGACAGCAAAGGGATCCAACACGGGATTCATATTCAGGTCTTTGGCAAAAATATTTGTGTCACTCTCAGTGGAAACGATTTGATGATCAAAGGTAACGCGTATTTTATTTTCCTTTGCAATAAATGCCTTGCGGTTATATTCCACAATGGTTTTCGGTCGGTAGACCTGCATTTGCATCAGCGCATAGCATTCGGCGGCAAAATCCTCTTGATAGCGCAAAAGCGGGGTGTAGTTACCGCGGATCAGTTCATCGGCATCGTCGCGGGTGATGCGCAGTGAGCGCTTTAGCTGATATTGTCCCTGCTTTTGTTTCATTTCTAAAAGTGCAAAATTGTCTTCCGGACTGTAGATGCGTAGCCGTATCTTTCGTCTTAGCTCCACGCCGTCCAGCTTTTCAAAATAGTCTTTGTCATAAATGGTGTCAAAATAGAGTGATCGAACACGATACCCCAGCGCACCGTTATGCTCGTCTTCCATCAGGAAGTGCTCCAAATGGTGCGCAAGCTTTCGAAATTCCTCAAAATTGAGCAAAAACTTTTTTTCCTCCCGGTAAACCTGATTCACCTTCACGCCCCCTTTCAAAACAAAAAACCGGTTGCAAAACCAAAATAGTTTGCAACCGGTCGAGCATACAAAGTTTCTTTGCTTAGCCACCAAGCTTTGCGTCTCTGCCTTTCGACAGATTTGCTAAAATCAATTATAAAGGATTATAATACATTTCTTTCTAAAAGTCAAGAGGTTTTTCTAAAAAAAATAGGAAAAAAGCAAGGCGTATCTTTTTTGCGAATCGTATGCGGCACCCGGAGCACAGATTTCCGAGTCCTTTAGCGTTTCCCGATATGTAAGCACAAAGGGCGTACCGAAGCGGTACGCCCTTTCCATTGGTATATTTTTCTCTTGGAAGGAGGAAAATATATTTGAAAAATTTTGAAAGAACGAGGTAATTGAATGGGGAAAGTTTTAACCGATGAAGAACGCGAAAAGCGTATGGCAGAGGATATTTGGCTGAATTATTTCAACCGCTATCTATTTGAACACGGCACGATTTCCAAAAAGGAATATAAGAGAATGACCGAAAAGATCGCCATAAGAAAAGCCAAACGATCTCCCGAAAGGGATGCAAGGTGAGCGTACTCACCTCGGAAGATACCGCAAGGTTCTTCCGATACATAAATGCCAAAGAAAGTTTTTGGCAAATTTCGATTTGGGTATTGCATTATGAGGTCGAATGTGATATAATAAAGTCGATAGATAATGATATAACGAACTTTAAGAAAGGATGATAGTATGGATATATTAAATATCAGAACATTGTTGCGAACAAAATCGATATACGATATTCCTCTGCGAGTAACATTTTATGCCCGCGTATCCTCGGATACCGAAGAACAGATAAATTCGCTCGATAACCAAATATCGTATTACGAAGAATTCATACAGAAAAATGAAAAATGGACTTACGTGCCCGGCTACGTTGACGAAGGACTTTCGGGTATCTCCACGAAGAAAAGAAAACATTTCAACGAAATGATTGCGGATGCAAAAGAAGGAATGTTCGACCTCATCATCACCAAGGAGATCTCCCGATTCGCCCGTAACACTCTCGACTCACTGCAATACACAAGAGAGCTTCTGAATATGGGCGTCGGCGTATTCTTCCAAAACGATAACATCAATACCCTCGATGAGGATGCGGAGCTTCGTCTCACGATCATGTCCTCGATTGCACAGGACGAGCTTCGCAAGCTGTCCTCACGTGTCAAATTCGGGCATCAGCAAGCCATCAAGTCAAGCGTTGTGCTTGGCAACAGCCGCATCTTCGGTTATAAGAAAGAGGATAAGCGACTTGTCATTGACGAGAGCCAAGCACCGATGGTGCGAGATCTGTTCCGCCTTTATGCCACGGGCGAGTACAGTATGAAGCAGCTTGAAACACTATACTACGAGCAGGGCTACCGTAATTATAACGGCAACAAAATCGCTCATACCACAATGTCGGGCATCATATCCAATCCAAAATACAAGGGATATTACGTTGGCAATAAGGTGCGTATCGTAGATATGTTCACCAAGAAGCAGAAATTCCTACCGCCCGAAGAATG
>JAZOPW010000156.1:0-13921 GCA_045655785.1 Eubacteriales bacterium | reverse complement strand
ACGGGAACGCTTTCGATCACTTCCATTTCGAGTGATTCGGCGTCGCACAAGGCTTTGAGCTGTTCAATGCGCTCAAGGGGCCACACCTCGCCAACGGGAATGTCGTATACGGCTGTGACAACACCACTCATCCCGGGGATTTGTCGGATATAGGAAAGTGGGATGCTGTCGCCGGCACCGTACCAACGAAACGTCATTTTCATGGTTGTACCTCTTTCTGTCGGACTTTCGATCGGAAAATCGACACCTTTCAAAAAATTTTATATTGGTTTTTTTGCAATATTGGGAAAATATTTTAAATGTTCAAAAATGCCTTTACGTTGCCGTAGCAGACGTCATACATCAGCGTCTTTGCCTGCTCAAGCGCATATTCGCCACGCTCGACGTAAGCCGCCACAAAATCCGCGAGGATACGGCGGAAGAAATCGAAGCGCGCATAGCTTGCAAACGAGCGGCTGTCGGTCAGCATGCCGAGGTTGGTACCCAAGGTGGCGTATTCCGCCACGTTTTGTAGCTGCTGACGAATGCCGAACAGCGAGTCATTAAACCACCATGCCGCGCCGACAAGGACGTTTTGAAAGGCACCCGAAAGGGTAGCAAGGGCGGGAACACAGGTGGGATTGAGGGTATAAAGAATGGTTTTGGGGAGTGCGTTGCGGCTCTGCAGGGAATTGAGAAAATATACCAGCGCGTCGGTATCGACACTGCCGCGCATGATGTCAAAGCCTGCGTCGCGTCCTACCGTTCCAAACATCGCGCTGTTGACGTTACGGAAGGTTGCAAAGTGCAGCTGCATTGCCATGCCGTTCTTTTGATACTGTTCCGCCAAAAAGGCAAGAAGATGCGAGAAGAGCAGATGCTTTTCTGCGGCATTCAGACTCTCGCGCTTGGCATAGAGTGCGCTTGCCGCTTCAATTCCGCAATCGGATGCGGGCAGAAAATCCATGCCGTGATCCGCGATGCGGCAGCCCTTGGTGAGGAAGAAGGCGAGTCGTTCGGTCAAAGCCTGCTTCAGTCGGTCGAGCGTGTCGAGCGCGTAGCCGACGGTGTTCTCCAGGAGTGCGATCGCCGCGCTGTCCATGTTCAGGACGCTGTCGGGGCGGAAGGTCGGACAGACGCGCGTGCCCCCGTAGGTGCCGTGATAGGTCAGGGGAGAGGACTCCGCGTCGGTGGTGGCAATATATTCGACTTTGAATTGTTTCAGAATGTCGGCAACCGTCATAGCCTTGAGCTGCTCGTTTGCAGTGCGATAGATGCGGTCGGCACTTTCCGAGGAGAGCGGCTCGGTGATCCCAAACAGGATCTTCAATTCCATTTGTGTCCAATAATACAGCGGACTGCCGCAGAGCTTGGGGAAGATCTCGGCGTACTTGCGGTATTTTTCGGCGTAGCTTGCCCCGCCCGCGATATAATACTCATCCACACCGCACAGACGCATGGCTCTCCATTTGTAGTGATCTCCTCCCAGCCAAAGCTCGCCCAGATCCGAGAAGCTGTGATTCTGCGCGATCTCCTTTTCGTTCAGGTGGCAGTGATAGTCCACGATCGGCAGATCCTTGACCGTGCGGTACAAAAGCTCGGCTGTGGGGGAGGACAGCAGAACGCTGTCACCAAAAAATTCTTTCATGTGATTCATTCCTTTTCTGTTTATTCGGGGATCTGAATACGGTTTCCGTTTGAGGCGTACATGGCAAGGATCAGACGGATCACCTTTTCTCCCTCACTCTCATCGAGCGGGAAGTGTCTGTCGGTTGCCAAACAGTTGTAAAAGTCCGAGATCAGACGCTTGTGTCCGTTGCCCCATTCGGTTTTTCCGAGCACGACGTCGTTTTGGGTATTCATCTCTCGGGTCTGATCGATATACAGCAGTTGATTGGTTGCCGATACGCGCTCGCCCGATTGGAGTCGGATATCCAGCCGCACGGGGAAGTCGGTGGAGGCGGCGGTGGTGGCAAAGAAATGCAGAATTTTACCGTCTGCCGTTTCAAAGCGTGCCATTGCGCTGTCCTCGACCTCAATGACGTCCTTGAGATGATCGTTCGCGATATGCGCGGTTACGTGTGTCGGCATACCGCAGACCCATTGCAGAATGTCGAGCGTGTGGAGTGCCTGATTGATCATGACACCGCCGCCCTCCTCCTTCCAGGTTCCGCGCCAAGCCCCCGAAGCATAGTAAGCCTCGTCACGCTTCCATACCACAAAGCCGCATCCGCCGCGTATTCCCTGCTCGGTCAGTTCCTTCAAGCGTAGCATATTGGGCTCATATCGGTTCTGCTGACAGACACCGAGCTGTGCGCGACTTTCCTTGACCGCCGTGCGCAGTGCCGTCATTTGCTCTATCGAGATGCAAAGCGGCTTTTCGCACAGCACGTGGATGTCACGCTTCAATGCCGCAATCGACATGGGGGCGTGCAGATTATGCGGCGTGCAGATATGCACCGCGTCGGGATGCTCGCACTCGAGCATGGTCTCATAGTCGGTATAGACGGGGAGCTGCTTCAATTCATTTTTTTCGATCGCCGCCTGTGCCTGTGCAGGATCAATGTCGCAAAGCGCACAAAGCTCCTGACCTGCCGACAAAATGGCATGGATGTGATTGCCGCTGATGGCTCCGCATCCTACAAGCGCAACGCGGAAAGTCCTTTCTTTCATGACGGTAGCCGTCCTTTCGTCAGTTCTTGCCGGAGCCGTAGGTTCCTTCCGTATCCAGCACGATGTCTACTGCTTCTTTTTTTCTTCCCGTTGCGATCCGCTTGTTCAGCTCGTCGAGATAGAGATCGTCATCAATGGGGAGCGAGACGGTTTTGCCGAGCCAGGTGGAAAGCAGCATAGCGTCCATCAGCTCTACACCGTTGATTCCCTCGGTGCCCTCTACGAACAGGGGCTCAAGTCCCAGAATGGCATTCGCAAAGTTGTTCATAATGCCGACGTGCTGAGGATTCTTTCCGTCGGTCTCGATTTCAATCACTTCTTTTTTCGGTTCACCGAAGCCACCCGTGTAGGTTGCGTTGAATTCGCGCTCGGGAGTCTCAAGCTTCGTGAAAGTCAATACATCCTTTTTGGCGATATGCTCGCAAACCAGCTTGCCCTTGTTACCGAGGATCTCAAAGCGATTGGTGCCTGGGGTGTCGCCTGTCGAGGTAACGAAAACGCCGGTTGCACCGTTCTCATATTCCAGATATGCGGTGACGTCATCCTCTACCTCAATGTCATGCCATTTACCGAAGTGGCAGAAGGAGTGAATGCGCGCGGGCATCATACCCGTGATCCATTGCAGAAGGTCAAGCTGATGGGGGCATTGATTAAACAGCACACCGCCGCCCTCGCCTCTCCAGGTTGCGCGCCAATCTCCCGAATCATAGTAGCTTTGCGAGCGGTACCAGGTGGTGATGATCCAGTTGATACGCTTGATCTCACCCAGCTCTCCGTTTTGCACCATTTCACGCATCTTGCGGTAGACGCAGTTGGTGCGTTGGTTGAACATCATGGTAAAGAGGGTCTTGGACTTCTTCGCCACCTCGTTCATTTCCTTGACCTGCTTGGTATATACGCCCGCAGGCTTTTCGCAAATGACGTGCAGACCCGCATTCATCGCATCGATGCTGATAGAGGGATGGAAGTAGTGGGGGACTGCAACGATCACGGCGTCGCAAAGTCCCGAGGCAAACATTTCCTTGTAATCGGTAAAGACCGCAACGTTTTCTGCACCGTCAAGAGCCTTGATGGCGTCGGTCTTTGCGGGCTTGAGGTCGCAGATTGCACTCAGGATGCCGTTTTCTACTGCACCTTCCAAAAATTTTTTTGCGTGGGAGGAGCCCATGTTGCCCACGCCGATAATACCGAATCTTACTTTTTCCATACGTAGTTTTCCTCCTCATGATAGCCGAGCCTTGTCAGCGTTTCTTTTAAATGGTTGACGGCGCAATCAAAGGCGTCGTCCGAGTTATCAAATTCGATTCCTGTTTTCAGCTTGTGACTGTCGATGCGCTGATATGCCTGGAAGATATGCAGGTGCGGCTCGACCGTCAAGAACAGGGTTTCGTCGGTTGCGGCATCCACACGGCGAAGGACCTCCTCATACTGTCCGTCGCCCATTCCGCAGGGAGTGATGCATTTTTCGTCAAAGCGCGCGTCCTTGATGTGAAGATATTCCAAGGAGGGGAGAGTCGCCTCGATTCCCTCGATGGGATCCTGATCGTTCATAACGAAGTTGGCGGCATCGAATACACCGCGCAGTGTGGGGAAGCTTTCCAGCAGATCCCGTACTTCTTTCGGGTTCTGACCGTAGATCTTGGACTCGTTTTCGTGGCAGAGTGTGATTCCCTTTTGTTCCGCCTCGTCCAGAAGCTGACGCATACGGCGCATGACCTCATCGCGGCATTCGGCAAGGCGCTCCTGCGGCACGAAGAAGCTGAACATTCTCATCTTCTTGGTATCAAGGATCTCACACACACGAAGTGCGCGGTGAAAGGCTTCCAGATGCTGTTCAAAATCGTCGTCGATCTTGAATTTTCCGATGGGGGAGCCCAAGGAGGAAACTCGAATGCCCGAAGCCTTCAGCTCCGCGGCGATCGCATACAGCTCCTCGTCGCTCTTTTTGATGATATTACCGTCCACGTTTCGCGGCTCGATGTATCCCAGACCGTTGCGCTTGAGTGCCTCGATCTGATGCGCGAGATTGTCGGAGGTTTCGTCGGCAAATGCCGAAATGATAAACTGTGCCATGAGATAAACCTTTCTTTAATTGTTTTATTATTGTTTTAATGTACGATGGGGCGCAGATGACGGAAGGAGGTCTCCATGTCGGCAAACGCGTCGGGACTCTTCACGGCGTTATCCTGCTCCACCAATACGTTCTGGACGCCGATCTCCTGACAGACAGAGAAGATCTTGTCGAAATCGAGCACGCCTTTTCCGCAAGGGCAGATACTGCGCGCTTCATCTGCTGCCATATCCTTGAAGTGGATGTTGACCAGACGATCGGTGCCAATTTTGGTAATATATTCGGTTGCCGAATATCCTGCAAATTCCACCCAATAGGTGTCCATGATAAAATGCCAATCGGGGCAACGCTCCAGCATGGTGTCATACATTGTCTTTTGCATTTCTGCAAGGATCTGAAATTCAAATGCGTGATTGTGGTAGGCGAAGCTGAGTCCTGCGTCGCGGATCTTTTTTACGGGCTCCGACAGGGCATCGAAAAAGGCTTCAAGTGCGGAATTCCCACCTTCGCGTGCCTCCTTCGGCATGCCTCCAAGTCCGATGACGGGGCAACCGAACACCTTGTGTTCGCGGATGACAGCATCAGTATCGTTCAGAATACGGGCGTATGGAACGTGTGTGCAAACGATCGGAAGTCCCGATTCCTCGCTGATCTCGCGGATCTCTTCTGCCGCAATGGGACCTGCTCCCGAAAGCTGTACGTTTTCGTAGCCGATGGCTTTTATCCGACCAAAGGTTGTCCGGAGATCCTCGGCTGTTTGGGTAAAGGTACGAACCGAAAAAAGCTGTGCGCCAAGTTTCATGATCATTCAAAGTCCTTTCTTTGAGTGGATTTTTTCATATCCTCTTTTATTATAAAGCATTTTTTGAAAAATTGCATTGAGAATCTTGTAAAACATATTGCAAATATTGCTCTTTTGTGGTAAAATAGAAGAAGAGAAAAAATTCAGGTGGTGTGAATATGGATTTTGAAAATCGAGCGGCGTATTCGGGTGTGATTTATATGCACACCTTTAACGAGCATCCCGATCAGGCGCATTTTGAACGTCATTGCCACGAATATTACGAGCTTTTATATGTTGTGAGCGGCGAGGGACGCTACGTGGTGGAAAGCACCGAATACCCCCTGCAGCCCAATATGCTGCTTCTCATCCGTCCCTATGAGTTTCATTACGTCTGCCCAAAGAAAAACACGCCCTATGAGCGGTACGTTCTGCATTTCAAGGGCTCGGTTTTGGGGGACGTGGTCAACTCCTTACCTATCATGTGTACCGACGGACACCGTGAGCATGGCGTGTATTTTCCACCCTATAGCTTTGACGGAAGTGTGCGTCAGGTCATTGCAAATCTCGAGGGGGTACGCGAGCTGTTCAAAGGAACGCCGAACCACCGCGCCAAGCGCAGTGCCCTGGTTCACGCCGACCTGACACGTAGTTTGCTTTTGCTGTCGCTTTCGGAGCCCGAAAGGGTATCGGTCGAGGACGGCAACGTCATTCCGCGCGTGATCGACCATCTGAATCTGAACCTGGATAAGGAGGTTTCTCTTGACGAGCTGTCGCAGCAATTCTTTATCAGTAAATACTATTTGTGTCACGCCTTTCGGAAATATACGGGAGTGACGCTGTTTCAGTATCTGAGTGTCAAGCGCATTGCCATGGCACAGCATCTTTTGGAAATGGGGGAGCCTGCCACGTCGGTGGCATATGCGGTGGGCTTTCGCAATTATTCCTCCTTTTACCGCACATTCTGTAAGGTGACGGGACACGCGCCCGTGTATGGACGTCAGGAAAAAGGTGAAGAAAGCGGAACGGTTTTGTGAAGTCTTTTCCAAAAGCCTGAATCTTTGTCGAATATTATTGACTTTGTGAACGCATTATGTTATAATGTGAAAGAAATTTTGTAAACGGGGAGAGACCTCATGAGTAAAGTAAGCGTGATCATTGCCGCATACAATGTAGATAAGTATATTGAAGCCGTTGTAAACAGCGTTACCGCTCAAACTCTGAAGGATATTGAGATTATCGCGGTGGATGACTGCAGTACCGACTCCACCTTTGATATTCTGCAACAGCTTGCCGCAATGGATCAGCGAATTCGCGTGATCCGACATGAGAAAAATCGAAGCGCTATGATTGCGAGAAAAACCGGTGTGGCAAATGCAACCGGTGAATACGTGATGTTTTTGGATGGTGACGATCTTCTGTCTCACCGTGCCTGTGAGCGAGCTTATGATGCGATCTGCAACGAGAATGTAGATATTCTTCAATTCGAGACGAAGGTCTTTTCCGACCATGAGGACGAAATGACCGAGGCAATAGAAAACTCGGTCTATGAATATTTGGAATCGGTGAAAGGAAAGGTTCTCGCACTTTCTACGGGCGGACTTCTGAATCGAAAAAAGATCAACGGAAGCATCAACTTTACGGTATGGAATAAGATTTATAAAAGAGAGCTGCTTGCCGTTGTGAACGAGCATATTCCCGAGGAGCATCTGAATATGGCAGAGGACGTTTTATACTCCTATCTGATTCAGTTTCATGCAAGATCCTTCTCGTATCTTCCCAAGACCCTACACAAATACCGTTTGGGCGGCATTTCCACATCATCGCAGATGAGTGAAAAGAAGTTGGCTACTCTGGAAAAGAGCCTATACGTTTACACATATTTGAAAAATTGGACCGATGCGCAAGGCGGTACCAGGGCATGTGAAGAGGCGTTGGAGCAGATCCGCAAGCAGATGTATTGGAGCATAGCGGATACCTTTTTCCAAAAAATCGGAAAGCATCAAAGGAACCACTTCATTGCAAGGGCTGCCGAGTTCGGCTCGGTTGAGGATATTATTTTGGCTTTGTCGGAGTATGTGTACGCAGGGACGAATGCATCCTTGGAGCAGCTTGCAGAAGCATGCAAGGATCTGGATCTGTTTCGTGCGCAGAAGCAACAGGCAAAAACAATCGGCGTTTACTATTACAGAATCCGCAACGGCGGTGTGGAAAACGTGTTGAGTACTCTGACCGACCTTTGGGTCAAGAGCGGATACCGAGTGGTACTCTTTACCGATGAAGCACCGAACAAGGATGACTATTACGTCAATCCGCTTGTTGAACGAGTGGTTTTGCCTGCGGTACAGGATACGGAATTCGAAACGCAGGCGGAGCGGATCTCGGTATTCAGAAGTGCGATTTTGGAATATGATATTGATATCATGGTCTACAATGCATGGGTTAATACCCACCTACTTCTGGATGAGATGATCATCAAAAGCTGTGGAGCACGTCTCATTATTCATACTCACGGTATGTTCTGCTTCGACGTTTCAAATACCGACAGTGCCTCTGCTTATCACAATTCGATATTGAGCTATCTGTATGAAATGGCGGATTTGGTTGTTGCCCTGACCGATACCGACGTAGCATGGTGGCGTGCATTGGGTGTCAGGGTCTTTAAAACGATCAACCCCATCAGGCTTCCTCTTAATGTAGCTCCGTCCCCGCTTAGCGGCAACCATCTTTTGTTGGTGGGCAGAATCAGTCCCGAAAAGCAGGTCCTGGACGCAATTCGCATCGTGGAGCTGGTCAAGGATCAGGTTCCAGACGTTGTGCTGACCATTGTGGGGAAGGGCGACCTTAAGCCGTATGTTGAGGAAGTGGAGCAATATATCAAGAAAAACGGCTTGAAGCATTACGTAAAAATGGCGGGCTTTGACACGGAGGTATTGCCGTATTATCAAAAAGCCGATATTCTGCTCAGCACAAGTAAGTTCGAGGGCTTTGGCTTGGCATTGATGGAAAGCAGACTTTGCGGTCTGCCCACGGTTTGCTACGAGCTTCCGAACCTGGATATTACGCGCGGAAATCGTGGGATCGTATCGGTTCCGCAATCGGATGTCAAGGCTGCCGCAAACGCTATTGTGGAGATCCTGCAGAATGATGCTTTGAAAAAGCAAATGGGAGCCGAGGCGAGAGCCGATTCCATGGAGCTGTACGGCATTGATCTTGGGGCGCATTGGGATCAGATCTTTTCCGAGGCACTGAAGCCGAAGCCCGAGCCGATTTCGGTGAGTCAGAGGTCGCCTCTTGAGGCCGCCGTCAATATTGCAACCGATTTTTACTCACGGGGAATTTGGGATCGAAGCCGTTATATTCCGCACATACCGACAGGCGGCGAGAATGTAAATTATTACGCCGAGCAATGTCGCGTCCTTTCCAAGGCACTCAAGGAGATCTCCGAATCCGAGAGCTATCGGTTTGGTCTGTTCATGACCGCAATCCCAAGAAAGATCCATAATTGGTGGAAACGGCGCAAGTCTTGAAAAAATGTAAAAAATCCCGACTGATTCAAAAATCGGTCGGGATTTTTCATGTATATGGGACGTTGTTTATGGGCGTTTGACTTGGCGGAATATCCCCTTTGTGGGTCTTTTGGTGCGTTGAAGTGCCATGTTGACGCGTATGTTCCGCTTGGGTCAAACGCGTTCCTTGTGGCAGACCAGATAGAGGATCTGATAACTCTTTGACAACTCCTCCAAGAGAGAGCGCGCGGCACACAGACGCTCGTCGTCAAGATTGACGAATGGGTCATCCAACAGCAAAAACGGCTGCTCGGTCTCCCGATAGAGCGCGTCGGTCAGGGAAAGACGCACGCAAAACTGTACCGCGTCGCGCCAGCCTCGGCTGAAGCTTTCCATGGTGCGCGTTTGTCCACCCTCGCGCAAGCGAACCTCAAACGAGGTGTCCATCAATGCCTCGGGCGTGCTTTCGGGGGTCAACGACGACAAAAATTTCGTAAAGCTTTCCTGCATTCCGCCAAGGTATCGCGTGGAGAGCGCGGTCTTGGCTTCCTCCAAAAGCTTTGCGGTGTCGGCAATGGTTTTTGCGTTGGCACGCGCTGTGTCAAGTGCCTCCTTTATTTGCGCCAACGTCTCCTCTAATTCGGGAACACGGTCGGCGTCAAGTGCCAGACGCTCGATCCCGCTTTTGAGCAGGGTGTGGCGTCGTTGTGCGGCTTCGAGCTCTTGCGCAAGCTCTGCCTCTTGCTTGCCAAGCGCTTCAAATTCGTGGACGTCGGGGAGCTCGGTGCTGTCATCCAGCCTTTTTTCGGCAATGAAGCTTTTGAGCTCTGCCTCCTTGGTGGCAATCAGACGCACAAGACGGTCACGCTCGATCAGCTGTGCGCCAATGCGGTCAAGACAGTCTCCCGCGCGATGGGATCCGTTGGGATCGTAGCGACGCAGGAAGGGCAGAAGCTGTGCCTTCAGCTGCTGCAAGCCGTCCTCGGCGGTGTCGCGCGCCTGCTTTCGATTCTGTTCCTCGATTTCCAGACGGTCGCGCAGTGTGATCTCACGGCGGACGCGGTCGATTTCGGCACGGTAATCGGTGCGCAGGGGAAGCTCACCCACAAAGGGCTTCAAACCTGAGCGCAGACGGTGTGAAAGGTCTTGCTGACGCGCCTGCAAGCCTTGGCATTCCTCGGCAATGCGGCGGCGCTTCTTCTGCCCCTCATGGTATTGTGCCGCGAGGAGCGAAAGCTCGGTCAGAGAGCGTGACAGATCGTTTGGAGACATACGGTAGGACGTCACAAGCTCGCGCACCTCCTGCAGATACCCCTCGTGCCGAGCCTTGAGCTCTTGGCATTTGCTTCGAAGGGCTTCTGCCCGTTGACGCCGTGCCTTCACCTGACCGAAACGGACAACAGAAAGAATACCGCCCGTGAGCAATAACACGATTCCACCGATAAGAAGGGGAAGTGCGCCAGCCGCAAGTATGGGCAGAAATGAAAGAACGGTCAGCAGCACGCCCAGACACAGGGCGGCAACCGTCATGGGGAATAAAAGCCGATTTTCGCGGACGGGATCGGGGGCATTTTCGAGTGATTCCAGGGTCTTTTGCAATTTTTTTGCCTGATCCAAGCGCGTAAATGCCTCGTCAAGACGCTGCTTGGAAGGGACTCCATCCGGAAAACGAAGCGTCGCCTCATCGGCATTCTCCGCGCTTGTAAGGGTATCATATCGCATACGCAGCTCCTGCAGGACGCGGTTGTCCTGTTCCATGCGTTCGGGCGTATGCAGGGTGACGGTTGACGGATACACGCTCTTGAGGCGTGTCAGCATATCCTGATCGGGCAATTGCTTGGGAATGGTGTCCAGACGCACGCTTGCCTCGCGAATATCTTCATACAGACGGCGAGCCTCGGCAAGCTCCTCACGCGAGGGGGGCAGACCGCGGAAAAATTCGTCTGTCTTTTTCTTTTGACGGCTCCACTCGGCAAGCTCGTCCAGCATTTTGTTTTTCTGCTCCAGCAAGGCGGCTCTCTCGCGCGCGTGTCCTGCCTTTTTCAGCCGTTCACGGGCTTCGTCGATCGCCTTTTGCATTGCCTTGATCTCAACTCCGAGGGCGTCAAGCTCCTCCTCTTGTGCCAGCATCGCCTCGCGGACGCGCTGACAACGCTCCAATTCGGCTTGCTTTTCGGCGCGCTCCTGCTCCATGTCGGCAATAGCACCGCGATTTCCCGTCATGACGTAAAATTTACGCCGCTTGTCAAGCGATTCCATCGCAACGTCAAAGCAACCGATGTCGCCTACATCGTCCAACAGGTTTCCGAGCTTTGCCGAAATGCTGTTGTTTTCCTTTGCCGTGCTCAGGGTGCGCTGGGAAAGATAAGTCGTGCGCTCAAAGCCGTCGGCGTCGATGCCGAAGATCTCCTCGCCGACGTTGGCAGAAAAGGCGGCGGAGGGCTTGTTGGTGGAAAGGTCATAGAGCGAGAAGCTGTCGGCTGCCTCCTTGGCACCGAAGAAACGTTCGATGCGAAAGGTACCTGCTTCACAGGAAAACTCCAGACTGCCGCCGAATACGCCGCCCTGCCAGGGGGTATATTTTTTGCGTTCGTTTTCATCAAGCGAGCGGCGTGAGGTTGCGGGCAGCCCATAGAACATGGCTTTGATAAAGACCGCAAGCGTGCTTTTCCCCCAGCCGTTTTTTTGATAGAGGATATTCAAGCCGTCGGTTAGCTCCAGGTCAAAATTTTGGAGCGTACCGAAGTTTTCTACGTGTAAACGAAGCAGCTTCACAGACCGATCTCCTCTCCCATGAGTGCGCGGAAGCCGCACACAATCACGCGTTCTTTTTCGGATGCACTTAAATTTGATGCCATCACGCGCCGCACAAACTCACCCTTGAGTGAGATGTCGTTGCGGTAGTCCTCGGGACGGATCAGGAGCCTTGTGTTGTCGCGGAGCTTTGCAAAATAAAAGCGTTCGGACAGCACCGAGGCAAGATGTGCGGTGTCCTTGAGGGCTTCGGGGGGGCAATTTCCGACCAGAACCGCCTTGACAAGGTCACTCGAAGGGATTCCTTCCACCGCATTCAAAAGACGCTCTTCCAAATCGAGCTGTGAGGAAAATCCCGTAATGTCGCACTCTACCGTGTGCAATTCACGCCGTGCGATCGGGATAAAGCGGTGCGTGATGCGGTTGTTTTGGGTTTCAATGAGAACGTAGCCCTTGTGACCGCACTCGTCAAAGCCGCGACCCTCCAGGCATCCCGCATAGCAGGCAAGGCATCGGTCGTCGATTTTCGCCGTGCGGTATTCATGCAGATGCCCCAGGGCAAGGTAATCGATGTGCTTGTTTTTGAGCGTGGCAAAGCGGATGATGTCCTCGCCGCCCACGCCCTTTCCCGCGCGCTCCTGTCCGTGCATCAGGACGATATTGAGCGTGTCGGGGCGGAGCTTGAGGGTGTCGGGAACAGGCTTTTCACTTCCTGTAATCGTGACCTCGCCAAAGGTATAGGAGCGCCAGCCGTCATCAAACAGACACAGGTTTTCGGGCTTTTCCTCAAGCCTGTGCAGTACGTTCCCGCGGTCATGGTTGCCCGCAAGATAGAAAAAATAAAGATTGGGATGCGAGCGGATCAGCTCCAGCACGTAGGACTCGGTCTTTTTTGTGATATGGGTGCTGTCGAAGAGGTCGCCCGAGATCAGGATCGCTGAGACCTCGCTCTCGTCGGCAAGACGGACGAGCTTTGCAAAGGTCGAAAGGATCTCGTTTTTTCTCTCTCTCGCCTTTTCGGCGGGCAGATTGGCTTCCATCGGAGAATCAAGATGCAGGTCGGCACAGTGTATCAGCTTCATTTGCAAGGTCACCCCTTTCTTTGTGAAATCATTTTAAGATAGCGATTCAGGATAGCGCTTCAAGATAGCGCATCAACTCGGCGAATCCGCCGTGCGGATAGCGGTTGACGTCGGTTCCGCTTTTGTTGATGAGGCAATCGGTCAAGAGAAAGACCTTCATGCCAAGCTCCTGCGCGACCATGTCCTCATCCACGTCATTGCCGACCATCAGGCATTCCTCGGCACTTACACCGATGGTTCTCAGAATGTCGCGGTAGTAGTCGAGATTGGGCTTGCAGTGGCAGGAATTTTCATAGGTTGTAAAAAGCTCAAAATCCTTGGGATCAAGACCCGCCCACGCGATCCTCTTTTCGGTTGCGATCGAGGGGAAGAGCGGATTGGTTGCCAACACCACGCGCATACCGCGTACTTTGAGGTGATCCACGATCTCGCGTGCCTCGGGAGCAAAACCACAGCTTTTTGCGACACCGTCGAAATCATGGACGTAGTAGTCCTCAAATTTTGAAAGGTCGCCGTAGACCCTTTCTCCGAAAATATCGGCAAAGGCTTTCCAGAACACGGTTTCGTTGTTTTCCTTGCCGTCATTCTTTACCATGGCGCGTGTACCCGTCCAGATCGCGTCGATCAGGGACTTTGGCTCGTATCCGTAAGGCGCAAGCCTTTTGGAGAGTCCTCCGAAATAAGCCTTCATAAACAGTTCCTGATCCATAGGGAGCAGGGTGCCGTCCAAGTCGAATAAAATTGCGTTAATGTTCATTTGCTATCCTCCCAAATCAAATACCTAAAAAATTTTAGATATTTTATGGTTATTATGATAAAGGAATAGATACTTTTAGCTATATTTATAAAATTAGTGTTTCTGATAAAATTATCCAAACTCTTGGATAGGGTAGTAATGTTAATTTTATTGAAAAATTAACTGATCTTCGTACAAAAACAGGTGCCTTCCACTATATTAAAATTTAGCCAAGAGATATTATTTATATTTACCGTTAGAATGGAGAATTATTTTATAATAACAGTGGAGTAAAATTCGATGCAGATAAAGTTATTGAGACTGCTTTATATTATA
>JAZOPW010000155.1:0-2026 GCA_045655785.1 Eubacteriales bacterium | reverse complement strand
GGGGGGACTTTTTTCAAAAAGTCCCCCCACAAAAAACAAAAAACAAAAAGGAGAAAGAGAATGTCAGGAATTGTACCGTATATCAGAGCGTTTGTGGTGGGAGGAGTGCTGTGCGTGATCGCGCAGATATTGATTGACCGCACGAAGCTGACGCCTGCACGGATTTTGGTTGTATATGTGGTAGCAGGAGTGATACTTGGAGGGATCGGAGTTTACAAGCCGCTTGTGGACTTTGCGGGCGCGGGCGCGACTACACCGCTGACGGGTTTTGGGTATCTGATCGCCAAGGGTGTCCGCGAGGCGGTGGACAAGCAAGGTCTGCTTGGTGCGCTGACGGGCGGCTTGACCTCCGCCGCAGGCGGGATCGCCGCCGCGCTGATATTCGGCTACCTCGCCTGCCTGATCGCCAAGGGCAAGCCGAAGGCGTGACAAGGGGAAAATGGGGGGAGTCAAATCAGGCAGGACTCCCTTTTTTAGAAATTTTTTAGAAAGACCTCCGTTTTTTCAGAAAATTCTATTGACAATATAACGGTAAGGCGTTATAATAAAAGCAGGAAAGGGGGCGGTAGCAATGCTTGCAAGACTTTTGAAGGAAAGAAATATGTCGATCTATCAATGCTCCAAGCTGAGCGAGATTCCGTATACAACATTATCAGAGCTTGTTCGCGGCAAAACAAATATTGGGAAATGCTCTGTCGAGATGGTGTATCGGCTTTCCAAAGCATTAAACGTAACGGTGGAAGAGCTGATCCGTGATACGGTTGAGATCAGGCTTGATTTTGAAACGTTCAAGAGTAATGTGTGCCATACGGTAAAGGACTCCGATGAAATAGATTTTATTATTACAACATTGAAAACCGATGATATCAGAAGATATTGGGAAAAAAAGTGGTATCCGGAGGCGTTTTATGTACTTGCAACGGTAGATTATTTATGCAGAATAAATGAGATTCCTCTGTGTACAAAATATAGTGACATCAGATCGCAATCCTTGAAAAAGCCCTTATATGCGAGAGATGTTGTGATGGCAGATAAGCTGCATCCGTCTCTTCGTATCAAAGCACGGTGTAAGAGAGAGGCGATCCCGGAATTTTTGCGCTTCAATATTGTAGAAAGTGAGATTGAAAATGTCTATTGAGGCGACCTTCACAAAGCAGAATCTGGAGATTTATTTAAAGGAGCTTGCAAAAGAGTTTCGGAAACGCGGGCATGGAATACCGGCGGAAATGATCCTTGTCGGCGGAGCCTCGGTTATCATGAATTATGATTTTCGTGTATCCTCTTATGATATTGACGCCACCTATGAAGCTCCTTCCGTTATGAAGGAGGCGATTCATGCCGTTGCAGATAAATTCGGTCTGCCAAACGGTTGGGTAAATGATGATTTCAAAAAAACAAGCTCTTTTACGTACAAAATTTTTCAATATTCGGACTATTACAAAACCTTTTCGGGTGTCCTGCAGATCCGCACGGTACGCGCCGAGTATCTGGTTGCTATGAAGCTTGTTTCGGGTCGGCAGTACAAAAAGGATCTGTCTGACGTTGCGGGGATCATTCACGAGCAAAAAAAGATGGGAAAGCCATTGACATTTGAGATGATTGATCGAGCGGTAACCAATCTGTATGGCGATTGGTCACGGGTTTCGGCATATGCGAAAGAGTTACTTAACAGGATTCTCGTTTGTGAAGATCTGGAGGGATTATTCAAAGAATTGAGTGCCGATGAAGCAAGTGCCGGTGAAGCGCTTGCGGAGGTTGTCAAAAAATACCCGGAAGCGGTGAGGCGAGATAATATTGACGATGTGATTGCGGCGGCAATGAGAAAGAAAAGAGAAAAAGAACAGGCTTAACAACAGAAAAGGACAGAGAAGTTTATGGATTCTCCGTCCTTTTTTTGTTGACTTACGGTTCGCCCGGTGATCAATCGGTGCAATCGAGATGAGGGTTCAAAGAATGTATCCCTTCAACACCTTCAGCGTATTGAGGACGCCGAGGGTATGGCTTCTTTCGTAGCCGTGGCTTGCGT
>JAZOPW010000154.1:0-2000 GCA_045655785.1 Eubacteriales bacterium | reverse complement strand
GCGGATTCCATATCCGCCCGATTTTGCGGGAGCATATGGAATGCTCCCCTACGAGCAAGGCGGCTCAATTTGTAAAAACTCTGCCGTTCTATTTCATTTGGGGTGAGTTTGTGATATAATTTACTTAAATCAACACATTATGAAAATCTTGTTGTTCCATTTTCCTTTGGCGGTTGATATAATAAAGTCACAATAAAAACAACCGAAAAGGAGAAACAAAATGAACACAGACAAAATTTACGCAGAATCCATCGCAAAGGAGTATGCTCCCAAGGACAACTCCAAAATCGTTGCACTTCGCAAGCTTGACAAGAAGGCAAAGATGCCCGCAACCATTTTTACCTACACATTTGGTATTATTTCCGCTCTTGTTGCAGGCACGGGAATGAGCCTTGCCATGCAGGTGATCGGGGGCACGCTTCCTCTTACTGTTCTGGGCATTATCATAGGCATTATTGGCTTTACCTGCACGGGTATCAACTATCCGATCTATAAGAAAATGCTTGAGAACGGCAAGAAGAAATACGCTTATGAAATTGTGGAGCTTGCAAGACAGATCAGCGAAGAAAAGTAAGGTATCAAGGAGGGCGTCTTATGAATAAAAACGAAAGCAAATATTTTAATACTGCTATCAAAATGGACGAAGCCCTCATTACGCTACTTGAAAAGAGGGACTTTGAATATATCACCGTCAAGGAAATCTGCGATACAGCAGGGGTAAACCGCTCCACCTTTTATTTGCATTATGAGAACACATCGGATTTACTAAAGGAAACCACAAAGTATATACTTGATAAGCACTTTGCTTATTACTCCGCCGATACAAAAGGGATTACGGAGCGATTTGAAAATTGCGAGCTCGGTGACTTGGTTTTCATAACGTCCGAATACCTCACGCCATATCTTACCTTTATCAAGGAGAATCAGCGTTTATTTAAGGTCGCTATCAAGCAGTTCAATTCTATGAATCTGGATGAAGTGTACGGTAGAATGTTCAACTATATCTTTGATCCCATTCTGTCACGCTTTCATATTCATGAAAAGGAGCGTGCCTATATGATGAAATTTTATCT
This sequence comes from Eubacteriales bacterium, assembly GCA_045655785.1. Taxonomy (GTDB): domain Bacteria; phylum Bacillota; class Clostridia; order Oscillospirales; family CAG-272; genus UMGS1865. The sequence goes on along the minus strand of JAZOPW010000154.1, from coordinate 927 downwards.
TACAGGCATATTCGCAATCGTGATGGAGTGGCTGAATAAGGATTGCTCTGACGATATGGATACCGTCATCAAGATTATCACCGATTGCGTGTTGGGTGAGAGGAATATCAATGGATAGAACGCGAGGCTTTGCGCTTGCCAGCTTGATAATGAACGTTGCGTTTGGTGCATATCATCTTGTGTTCGGCGTTTTGTCAAACTCATGGTGGCTTTTAACGCTGGGCACATATTATTTGATATTGAGTATCGTTCGCTTTGCGGTGCTGCAAACTAAGGGGAAGGAAAGATTTATTACCAAGTTCGCGGGCTGGATGTTGATGGCGCTAAGCATTCCTCTTGCCGGAACGGTTATTCTGTCGGTCATGCGTGACAGAGGACGCCAATTCCATATGATCGTAATGATAGCGATAGCAGTCTATGCTTTTACCAAAATTACGCTTGCAACCATCAATCTTGTGAAATCCCGACGCAGTACGTCAGCTACGCTCATAACGCTACGAAACATATCCTTTGCGGATGCCTTGGTATCTATTTTTGCATTGCAACGTTCAATGCTCGTCTCCTTTGAAGGTATGGCGGAAAGCGAGATATTGATTATGAACGCCACTCTCGGCTCTGCAGTATGTATAGTTGTTTTTCTGCTCGGATTAAATCTTATAAGAAATAAAAGTAATAGTTTGACTAAGTAAAATAACCGGCGGGAAATATCCCGCCGGTTTTCATATATACATTTATATCGTCAGATTCATTAAAGCGAAGTCGGATCGTAGCCATGTCGTTCTGTGGGCCAAGGAGTTGTGTGTGAATGTTGTCTTCCTAAGACCGCTTGGCCTCCGACTTGTAATAGTTTGACTAAGTAAAATAACCGGCGGGAAATATCCCGCCGGTTTTCATATATACATTTATATCGTCAGATTCATTAAAGCG
>JAZOPW010000153.1:0-3182 GCA_045655785.1 Eubacteriales bacterium | reverse complement strand
ATAAAAAAATCAATTTTTCGTCTCTTTTCAATTGATTTTTCTACACTATTGTGTTATAATAGTGAAAATTGGGAGGGATAAAAATGAAGATCGTGTTGAAAAGCAAGCCGGAATATTCGATATATGAATCCGACGGTGTTTGTACTTTTGCCTACAAATCGAAAACAATGGAACGCGGATACAGCGATAAACTGCATACCTACGATGCATTGAAGATCGTCCGTGTAACCGACGGAAACGGGATCTGGAACATCAACGGAACAGACTTTCTTGTCTCGCGTGACGATCTGATCGTGCTTGGCAGTCATGACGTACGCTTCGTCAAGGACGTCACCTGCGGTCAGGCATTAAAAATCGAGCAGGTAGAGTTCATGCCAATTACGCTCTACCCCTGGCAAGCCTGTGCCGATTTCTTTTTTCATTTAAGTGAAAAAAAGACGAACGTTTTGAGCCGTGACAGTATACATCACGCGCGTATTTTAGACGGCTTTGATGCAATCCGCACGGAGATCTCTTCCAACGAACGAAATAAGAACGCCTATATTACCCATCTGTTGATCGGCATGGTCATCAGCGCGGCACGAATTTTAGAGCCGATGCAAGACTCTGTATCCGCGCAAAACAACAATCAATATGACATTGTTTGCGATGCGATCCGCTATATCAACGATCATTTTTCAAAGGATCTATCCCGTGATACGCTGGCAAAAAAGTATTACGTCAGCCCATCGCACTTCTCCAGGATCTTTAAGGAGTACAGTGGCATTTGCTTACAGGAGTATATCATGAGCTGCCGCGTTTCGGGTTCTATTCGGCTTTTGGAAACCACCGACCGTACGGTATTGGACATCGCATACGAATGCGGCTTTTCAAGCTCCTCCGGATTTTACAAAGCAATGAAAAAGATCACCGGAAAAACGCCGCACGATTTCAGGAAAAAATAAAAAATTTGACTTATCTATTGACATTTAAAAATTTTTATGATAATATATCGATTGATATATAACAATCGATATATTATGGAGGATACAGAATGCCGCCGAAGGTAAAAATTACAAAAAAAGATATTATCAAAACAACGGTTGATCTTGTGCGTTCAAACGGAGAATCAGCCATCAATGCGCGAGCTGTTGCCGCTGCGCTGAACTGCTCTACACAGCCTGTCTTTTCCAATTTTGCGACCATGGAGGAATTGAAAACAGCAACCATCACCGCCGCATACGAAATTTATCTCAAATTTCTGAAGCAAGAAGCCGAAAGCGGAAAATATCCGCGATACAAAGCATTCGGAATGGCATACATCGGCTTTGCCAAGGAGGAAAAGGAGCTGTTCAAGCTGTTGTTCATGCGCGACAGAACGGGCGAAGAACTTTCCCCCGCTCCAGATTTTGAGGAATCGACGCAAATGATCATGAAAGCAAACGGTATCACGATCGAAAAAGCGAGGCTCATGCACATGGAAATGTGGACCTGTGTACATGGAATCGGAACTATGCTTGCCACCTCGTTTTTATCGCTCGAATTGGATCTGATCAGCGATATGCTGACCGACGTCTATCAAGGAATACGTACAAGACACGTATTGGAGGAAAATCAAAATGCATGCAATTAAGATTGAAAATCTGACAAAACAGTACCGAGACGTCCTTGCCGTTGACGGGCTGTCGCTTTGTATTGAAGAAGGTGAATTGTTCTCTCTTCTCGGCGTAAACGGTGCGGGCAAGACCACAACGATCAAAATGCTCTCCTGCCTCACAGAGCCCACAAGCGGTGACGCCTGTCTGCTTGGAAAAAGCATTCGCAAGGATCCTGCCGACGTCAAAGCCCTGATCGCGGTATCTCCGCAGGAAACCGCCACAGCTCCCGGTCTTACCGCGCGCGAAAATCTCGAGCTGATCTGCGGTGTTCACGGATTTACGAAGGAAAAGAGAAACGCCAAGATCAAGGAGCTTACGGCTTTGCTCGGTCTTGAGAGTGTGATCGGCAGAAAAGCGGGAAAGCTGTCGGGTGGCTGGCAACGTCGGCTGAGTATCGCAATGGCTCTCATCAGTGAGCCCAAAATTCTCTTCCTTGACGAGCCCACACTCGGACTTGACGTGATTGCCAGAAGCGAGCTTTGGGACATGATTCAATCCTTAAAGGGCAAGGTGACGATCATTTTAACAACGCACTATATGGAGGAAGCCGAGGCTCTCTCCGATCGCATTGCCATTATGAAGGACGGAAAGCTTCTCCTGTGCGATACCGCAGAAAAGATCAAGGAATCGGCAGGTACGGAGAACTTTGAGCAAGCCTTTGTCCGCATTGTAAAGGGGGTGGCACAATGAGAATGCTCACGTTTGCGAACAGAAACACCAAGGAACTCATTCGCGATCCCTTGAATATTTGCTTTGGCTTAGGCTTTCCGCTCATTTTGATCTTACTGTTAAGTGCGATTCAGGCAAACATTCCCGTGCCGCTGTTTGAAATACAGCATCTTTCCCCGGGAATCACGGTGTTCGGTCTTTCGTTTATGACGCTCTTTTCCGCAACGCTGATTGCCAAAGACAAAGGCTCCTCACTCCTGCAAAGATTATACACAACGCCCCTCTCCCCGATTGATTTCATACTCGGCTATACCCTGCCGATCATACCGTTTGCCGTGGCGCAAAGCATGATCTGTTACCTCGCCGCCATTCTGTTGGGACTTGACGTCACGGTCAACATCCTGCTTGCGGTTCTGTTTATCATTCCAATCTCTGTGCTGTTTATCGCGCTCGGCTTGCTATGCGGCAGTGTTCTGAATGACAAACAGGTGGGCGGAATCTGCGGTGCATTGCTGACCAACCTCTCTGCATGGCTGTCGGGTATTTGGTTTGATCTGGAGCTTGTGGGCGGCGTATTTCAAAAGATCGCATACGCGCTTCCCTTTGTTCACGCGGTGGAATTGGAGCGCGCGTTACTTGCAGGAAAATTCTCGGAAATATTTCCACACCTGTGGTGGGTTCTCGCATATGCGCTTGGTGCGCTTGTGATAGCGGTGCTCTTATTCCTTCGACAGATGAAAAAACAATAAAAAAATAAAAGGGGTTGAACCAATTGCGTTAAAGGCTTTTGATTCAGCCCCTGAGTTTGTATAAAAAATTCGAGTTACTAAATGGTACAAAATCCTTAGCCGCTTTTCTTTTGACCATGTAGGCGCA
>JAZOPW010000152.1:0-7205 GCA_045655785.1 Eubacteriales bacterium | reverse complement strand
CGCATGCGCAAATAATACAGATATTGGGAAGGCGTTGTGTTCAACTCCTTCCTGAATTTCCATATCAGCCCCGAATGACTCAAAAAGAACTTTTTGGCAATCTCGCCTATATCTATTTTTTGATCGAGATGATTGCTCATGTAGCGAAGGATTTCCTCGATGTCTTCACTAAGCGGCTTGAAATTGGCTTTTTCTCTGCCACAAAACAGGTAATGCTCTGCAAAAACATGCTCGACAATATGGGCGATCAGCTCACGGTTGTCGGGAAGCAGCCTCGCAAATCGAATACTTTCAAAGATTGCTTCCAGATGAGTGGTCGGCAACATCAATTTCCCAAGCAAAGCAGAACGGAAAAATCGATGCTCTTTATCTGCTGAAAAGCAAAAATAATGATAGGTTACGGGTGAGACGTTTTTTCGATCAAATTCTTCAAGTGCAGGAATAAAAGCAATTTCGTTTTTTCTCAAAACAATTGGCTTTTGTTTGGAATGTGGAAGAATGGTATATTCTCCATCAACAACAAAAAGCACTGTATCCCATTTGGATCTTACTGTTTTTTTCTCAAACTCCACAAGTTTTTCGTGATAGCTTTGATAAATAACTTTCGTTTGCATATACCACCCAAAATTACTGTAAAATATTACAGGTTTATTATAAAATAATTCATGGATTTTGTCAACAGAAAATGCTATAATTTTGTAAAATTCCGCAAAACGCCAGAAAGGCGGACTACAATATGAAAAAAATTGATGCAACAAAGGGGTCTTTGACAAGACTGATTTTTGCCTATGCCATCCCAATGATCCTTTCCACCATTCTGCAAGATCTTTTCAACATCGCGGACAAAGCGGTGCTTGGGAACATGGCGGGAACCGTGGCGGTGGCTTCGATTGCCGCAACGGGAACCGTTTCCTCGCTGATCATCAGCGGTGCTGTCGGGCTTGCATCAGGCACAGCCATCGTGCTGGCGCGCTTTATCGGACAAAAGGACGAACAAAAAATCCGAGAAACGATTGATACCTCTTTGATTACCAGTGTCATCTTGGGATTAATCGTTGCCATTGCCGGTATCCTTTTGACTCCCACCTTCCTCACCGTTACCGATTGTCCCAAAGAGTGCTACAACGGCGCGGTAATCTACATGCGGATCTGTATTGCCGCTGCCCCCGCGACTCTGCTTTATAACTACGGTGCCGCGATACTCAGAACAATGGGTGACACGCGAAGACCGCTTATGTACATTACGATTTCTGGTGCAGTCAATGTATTGTTGAATATTGTTCTTTGTTTAATCCTTCCGCAAAAAGTTGCCGCCGTTGCGATTGCCACGGTGACGTCCAAGGTGATCAGTACCATTTTGGTTTTTCGCAGACTTTGCCGACTTGAGGACAGTGCAAGAGTATGTATTCCGAAGATGCGCTTCCGTTTTTCGGCATTTACACGAATCTTGCGATTTGGCATTCCCGCATCGATCTCAAGCCTCGTGCTCCCGCTCGGAAATTTGCAGATTGCTACCGCGATCAACTCCTTCGGAGCCGATGCGCTCGCAGGACACTCCGCAGCCTGTTCAGTGGAAACCATTACTTATGCGTTTACAGGCGGCTTCTCATCTGCCACCATGACGTTTATGGGACAAAATATCGGAGCTAAAAATATTGACCGTGTCAAAAAGACTTTTTGGTCGTGCCTTGCATTCAATTTTTTTATTGCCGGAACGCTCGGTGCCCTAACCTATCTCACAGGAGAGCTTTGGATCGGCATCATCGTTGGCATGTCGTCCACAGCTGCCATTGAATACGGAAAGCTAAGGTTGCTTCATGTTGCCCTGTTCATGTTTATCCATGCGATCAACAGTGTGCTGACTGCATCCATGAACGCCTTTGGTTATCCGATGCTCACCAGCATCACAAATATCGCCTTTAATCTTGGCTTTCGCGTACTTTGGATGCAATTTATCTATCCGCTCAACCCAAAATTCAACACCATCATGCTATGTTATACCGTCTCATGGGCACTGAACGGGATCCTTTACTTAGTCTTTACCTCAATTATTTATAGAAGATATGTCAAAACAGGTATCTGTAAAAAAATATAGTCAACATAAAAAACCAAGGATTTTTCGTCCTTGGTTTTTTATGTTACCTGCATATGAAGTCGCGCAATTGCAAATGAATTTCTTACAAACCGAATGTTCGGTATTTGATTTCTTTTAAATCTCGTCGGAATCGTCCGCAGCTACCTCTTCCGTGAAGTCTTCTTTTCCCGCACCGCACAGGGGGCATACCCAATTGACGGGCAGATCTTCAAAATCAGTGTTTTCCTCAATCCCATTTTCGGGATCTCCGTTCTTCGGATTGTACTCATAACCGCAAAGCTCGCAGACATGAATTACCATACTTCAAATACTCCTTTTCATCCTCAAGTGATATAAATAAAATATATAATATAATATAGCATATCCTGAAATTTGTCAATATCCGTTTTGCATGGTTTTTCAAAAATATGATTTTCCTTTTTTTCACATTTTGCATATATTTGTAAGTAACCCCTCATCCAAAGCATATGATATGGGTTGAAAAGGGTTCCAAAATACAAAAAAATCTTCAAAAAACAGATATTTAGCGGTCTGCATTCATAAAATAGACGGAAGAGAACAGGAAAGGACCGTTTGGGATGAAAACACAGGCAAAGCAGATATTCTGGAATGCGATGCTGCTGACTGCGGCATCGCTGCTGATGCGTACGGTGGGGGTGAGCTTTCAGGTCTACGTCTCCAACCGTGCGGGAGCCGAGGCAATGGGACTCTTCACGCTGATGTCGGGGGTTTACGGCTTTGCGCTGACGCTGGCAACCTCGGGAATTCACCTGGGGGTAACACGTGTGGTGACCGAGCTGATTGGAGAGAAGCATCCCGAACGTTTGGGGCGAGCCATGCGCCGTGCCGTGGCATACGCCCTCTTTTTCGGCATTCTTGCGGCAGTATTGCTAATCTGCGGTGCAGAGCCGATTGGAAGGCTGTGGCTAAAGGACAGTCGAACCGTGACCTCCTTGCGCCTGTTTGCCATTTCCCTGCCGCTCATCGCGCTTTCCTCGGTGCTGGGCGGATATTTTACCGCGATCCGCCGATCCTACAAAAATGCGGCAATACAGGTGTTTGAGCAGGCGGTCAAAATTTTTTCCACCATGTATTTGCTCACACTCCTGCTCTCGGGTGGAATTGAGCGCACCTGCTGTGCTTTGGTGCTTGGCGGCACGCTTGCCGAGGTGGCGTCCTTTCTCTTTTCGGCTCTGCTTTATCTTTGGGACCGACGCCGCCACCGTGACGGCAAGCGGGATGACGGCAAAGGAGAGGTTGGCAAAAAGCTGATGCGGATCTCACTTCCCATTGCCTTTACCGCCTATATGCGATCGGGACTTCTGACACTTCAACACATCCTGATTCCCGAAGGACTACGAAACAGCGGCTCCTCACACACCTCGGCACTCATCGCCTACGGAAGCATCCACAGCATGGCAATGCCGATCGTCCTCTACCCCGCCGCGCTCATCTCCTCCTTCTCGGGTCTTCTGATCCCCGAGCTTGCCGAATGCCGTGTACAAAGCAGTCAACGCCGCATCTGTTACATCATTGCGCGTGTCTGGTGGCTTGCTATGCTCTTCTCGCTTGGGGTGGCAGGCATTCTCATCTGCTTTTCTGCCGAAATCGGAGACGCACTCTACCCCGAAACCGACGCAGGCAAATACATTCGGATGCTTGCACCGCTGATTCCCATTATGTACGTTGACACCGCAACCGATGCCATGATGAAGGGCCTTGGCGAGGAGATCTACTCGATGAACATCAATGTTGCCGACGCGCTGATATCGGTGATTTTGGTTTGGCTTCTGGTACCGCGCTTTGGCATTGACGGGTATCTTATCACCATCTATTTTTCCGAAATTTTCAACACTGTATTCAGTGTGACCCATCTGCTGTCGGTCAGTAAGACCCGAACGCGTCTTTGCAAATGGGTCTGGAAGCCACTGCTCTGCATTGTGGGATCGACCTGTATTGTACGGTCTGTTCTCGTTCTCACGCGATTCACGCTGGAAAGCGCAGTTCTTTCGATCGTGTTTCATTGCCTTGCGGTATTGGCTTTGTATGTGATCCTTTTGCTTTTGACAGGTGCGGTAGAGCGAGACGATTTAGAGTGGTTCGGTACGCTGTTTCAAAAAAACGAAGCCCAACGCTAAGCACTTGAGATTCTGTATCCGAAAACACAAGCACGTAGCCTTGGGCTGAAGCTTTTATTTGATTGTGATTTGTAAACACATGAAATTACAGCATTGCCTCGATGACAGCATAGATCTTTTTTCGTTCATCTTCTGACAGCTTGTCAATCTTCTCGCCAAGCAAAGAAGCCTTGACCTTGTATCCCGTCTTGAGGACATCTGCAAGCAAAATATCGGTAGATACCTCCAGCACATTGGCGATGTTGATAAAGGTCTCCAACTTGGGAACCTTTTCTCCTCTTTCGATCATACCAACATAAGTAAGGCTAAGACCTGTCTTTTCTGCAAATATTTCTTGTGTCCATTTTTTTGCTTCTCTGTAAAAGCGGATTTTCTTTCCGATAGAAACGCTATCCATACCATCACCTCTATACCATCAGTTATTATAGCTATACTAATAGTATAGACGTATTTTTACAAATTCGGTAGAAACCAAAAGGATTATATCATAACTAATAGTTGACATTTGCGTACTTTTTTGTTACAATAATAACTAAAAGTAAAGATTTAGATCGTGAGGTATGATATGCAAAACAAGACCGTAGCATTTACCGGATTTCGCATTGAAAAGATGCCGTTTCCGGAAGACTTGTCCAATGAAAGATATATCTGTTTTAGAAAAAAATTATTTCAGATAATATCTCGATTAAACGAACTTGGTTACAATCGATTCATTTCCGGCATGGCACAAGGATTTGACACCTGGTGCGCAGAGGATGTTCTTTCCTTAGGAGCCTCGCTCGAATGTGCGATCCCATTCCCTGAACAAGCGCTGGGTTGGGATCCTATTGCCCAACAACGACGAAGTAATATTATCAAAATGAGTAAAAAGCAAATTCTCATAACAAAAAAATATAAAAAAGGATGTTACCATGAACGCAACAGATACATGGTTGATAGTGCCGATGTTGTAGTTTGCGGTTATTCAGGGGTAAAAAAGGGCGGCACAGCCTACACAGTTGATTATGCTCTTAAGCAAAAAAAGATCGTCATTCAACTCAATCCAACGAATAACGAGGTATCCTTTATCAGCAAGCGAAAAATAAGCAGTTATGATCCATCATAACGGACAGGCATCCTTGCCTATCCCTACCTTGTTTCACCTAAAATTTTACATATCGCCCCCCGCGTTGTCGTCCGAGATCCGACCTGCGCAAAGCTTGGTCGCCCTGCGGCACCATGCGCCTTGGGTTTCGACTACGTCTGCCCATATCATCTCGAGCTTAGGCCGAAAGAACTCGGGCGGACTCCGCCCAAGATGACGGACTTGGTTTGAGCGCGCAAATACTTTATGTGTCATCCAAAACCAAACCTCTTTTGTCATCCTGAGCTTGTCGAAGTTTTGCGACCGCGGCAGTGCAAGGAAGCAAAACCAACAATACCAGATTATGGCTGAATAAAAAAAACAGCTTTTCGGCAATACTTCTTTTGAAACCAAAAAGCGGAGTTTTAAGAGATGTATTACAATAAAGTGGAAATATGTGGGGTAAACACCTCGCACCTGAAGGTTTTGACCGATGAGGAAAAGCGAGACCTTTTGCAAAAATCACACAACGGAGACGAGGACGCGCGACGCGAGCTGATCAACGGCAATTTGCGCCTTGTACTTTCGATCATTCAACGCTTTACGGGGCGTCGGGAAAATCCCGATGACCTCTTTCAAGTGGGGTGCATCGGCTTGATCAAGGCGGTGGACAACTTCAACGTGGAAATGGACGTCAAGTTTTCGACCTATGCAGTCCCGATGATCATTGGCGAGATCCGCCGTTATCTGCGCGACAACAACGCCATTCGGATCAGCCGATCGGTACGCGATCTTGCCTATCGCTCTTTGCAGGTGCGCGAGGAGCTTATCGCAGAAAAGGAGGGCGAGCCTACGGTGGATGAAATTGCCGCACGTCTGGGTGAAAAAAAAGAAGCCGTCATGCACGCCATGGAAGCCATTATTGAACCGATCTCGCTGTATGAGCCCGTCTATAATGACAACGGAGACGCGCTGTATCTGATGGATCAGCTTGCCGACAGCACGGGTGGTGACGAGGCGTGGCTGGAAAACATTGTCCTGAAGGAAGCCATGAGCCGCCTGAGTGAGCGCGAGAGAAAGATCATCAATCTGCGCTTTTACCGCAACAAAACGCAAATGGAGATTGCCGAGGAGATCGGGATTTCGCAAGCACAGGTCTCACGCTTGGAAAAAGCAACACTCGAAAAAATCCGAAAGCAGCTATAAAATTGGGGAGGTGAGTCAAAACCTCACCTCCCGGTTTCAATGGAGCCAATGATCGTCCTTTTTTTCCGTTTGAATGGCAAAAGGCAATATTTTTTTCACCTTTGGCTTACATCAACGACTTATACAGTGCAATGATATCCTCAAGAGTGGGATCCTTGGGGTTACCGGGACGGCAAGCGTCAGCCATTGCCGACTCAGACAGGAAGAGAACGTCCTCTTCTTTTACGATTGCCTTCAGATCCTGCGGAATTCCAACGTCCTTGGAAAGCTGCTTAACAGCCTCCACAGCCGCCTTGCGGTACTCTGCCTGTGTCATGCTCTCGGTTCCCTCAACCCCCATTGCCTTTGCGATGTCGCGGTACTTTTCACCTGTCTCGGACGCGTTATATTCCATAACGGTAGGAAGCAGGATCGCGTTTGCTACACCGTGGGGAGTGTCATAAACGGCACCCAGCGAGTGTGCCATGGAGTGTACGATACCAAGTCCTACGTTGGAGAAGCCCATACCTGCAATGTACTGACCCAGAGCCATGCCCTCTCTGCCCTCTTTGGTGTTCTCTACTGCACCGCGCAGGCTCTTTGCGATCAGCTCGATCGCCTTGAGGTGGAACATATCGGTCATTGCCCATGCGCCCTTGGTGATGTAGCCCTCGATGGCGTGCGTCAGAGCGTCCATACCGGAAGTCGGAGGCCAAGCGGTCTT
>JAZOPW010000151.1:0-4859 GCA_045655785.1 Eubacteriales bacterium | reverse complement strand
GTGCCATCGCGTTCATCGATCAAAAGCCGCAGTTCCGTATCGATCCCTGCATCGAAAAGGAATTCGTGAAAACCTACGGTAAGGAGTACATCGGCAAGCAGCTCTCCGTGGCATTCATCACGGTTCACAGCTTTGCACAGTCCCAGTGGGGCTTTGGCAACATCCCCGTGAACAATGCCCGACTCAAGGAGGCTTACCGCATCGGTGCCAACGGTAAATTCGGCATCGACGTGGTCGATTACGCGAAAGCCATCCAGGCGTTCCCCAATCACAATATCATCACCATCGACGAGATCCGTGAAAAGTCGATCTCCACGCTCAAAACCGTGGGAACTCCGATCCTTGGCGAGTATTTTTCCAACACATCAACCTCGGTATTTGAAATGAACGCGCTCCTCTCCGATTTCCGCAACAAATTTACGGACGCGCTTGAGGACGAAAAGCTGTTTATCAATATGGGCATCAAGGTCGTCAACCTCACCGTGGACAGCTTCCACGTCAATGAAGAGGATCTCGACCTGATCAGAAGTCGCATCAACGGTTAAGGAGGCAGATCATCATGTTTAAAAAGAAATATACACCGTCCATCAAGGCAAACAATCAGCTCCGCGACAAGGTCGCAAACGAGGTCAAGGCATTTGTCTACCGCCTGGAGCGCGGAAAGTATGAGTCCACCGCCGATCAGGAAACCATTGCCCGCGTGATCGAGGACCTCAAAAATGATGTGGACACCCTCAGCAACACCGTCGGAACAGGCGAGGAAAACATCGGCGCGCTTGCCGACAACATCCTGGATCTCTTGAAGGATCTGAAAAAGGTCTCCGAGCAGGATATGGTTCACCGCATTCAGGAGGTTGCCGACGACCTCGATTTCAGCGTCAACCTCTGGAAGGACGTGCTGGACGGAAGCACCGTGATGCCCTCCGAGGAGGAAACCCGCGCTGTGAAGCTCTCCTACACCCGTCGCAAGCTCAACGCGCGTCTTGCCGAGCTGAATGAGATCCGCGAAAGCTTTACCTCCAACGCACGCCGCGTCGAAAAGGACATCAGAGGCTTCGAAAAGGATCTTGCCGAGCTTGACGCCGCTATCCTCAACGAGGACAACGAAAGAAAGATCAACGATCTGTACAAAAAGATCGCCGCTACTAAGTCCAAGGTCGATACCCTTGCCGTGCGCAAGTCCAATTACAGCTCCTGCTTCAATCTCTTGGATATGATCTACGTCAACGCCTCCGAGATCGTGCAGGCAAGCGATCTGGCGGGCGAGGAGATCGGCAAAGCAAAGGCTCTGCTCAATCTGGGCAAGCTGAAAAAGGTCATGACCGATCCCGACAAGGCTCTGGTCGTGCTGAAGAGAATGCAAAAGGATATCAACGAGATCTACGAGCGTACCCGCGCTATGGACGATAAGATCGCAAACATCACCTCCGCCGGCACCACCGTTGGCGGCGATGCCCTTGCATACAAGGAAGAATTGATGCGCAAAAAGCTCGAAAAGGAAAGAAACGCGCAAAACGCAAAGGAAATCGAAGAGATGACCCCTGCATCCGCCCCCGCAAATCAATCAACTGAGGAGAATTATTGAAATGGCACTGTTTAAATCCAAGCAAGAAAGAGAAATCATGCAGCAAATGGAGCGAGAGGAGCAGCTGGAGATCTTCAACAACCAGCTCAACTCTCTCAAGGCAAAGCGCGAGGAGTACGCCGCCATCGCCGCAGAAGCCGAGATCAACGGCGACAGCGCAACCTATGACGTTGCCTGCAACGCGCTCGTCGAGCTCAACGAGGTCATCAGCAGCCTGATGCAGACCAAGGCAAACTTCGATATCATCAACATTTCCAATTCGATCTCGGCAAGCATGAATGCCGCAATGAACGCGCTTGAGGGTATGGCAAACAACAAGTCCAGCCTGCCCGACATCCGCAAGATCCAAAAGACCAATGCCAAGGTCGCAAAATATATGCGTCAGGTGAAGGTCAACAACAAGGCAATGAACAGCGCTCTGCGCTCCTCCAACCCCGCGAACCGTCAGAGAAGCGCCGAGGAGATCGCAAGCGTGCGCCCCATGATCGATGCGGCACGCAGCAAGATGACGACCGCCTCCATGCCCCGTATGAGCGCAGGAGACCTCGACATCAGCGCGGAGATCGAAAGCGAAAAGAACAAGCTGATGTAACGGTGGGTGGCAGAAAATGAACAACTCACCGAAGGTCGCTGCGTTCAACAGCTATTATCAACAGGCAAAGACCCTGTACGCCTCGGGCGACCTCGCCGGAGCGCGTGAAATGTTCCTCAAGGCGGCATCGGCGGCAAACGACATTTCGGTTACCTCCACGGCATATGACGTCCGTATGGAGTACCACCGTCTTGCCGTGCAGATGCTGGACTTTGCAAAAAACAAATGTGTCCGTCAGCCTGCGACGTCGGGCGCGTCCTCCAAGGGCGGCAGTCAAAGCACCTCGGGCGACCCCGATCAAAAATCCTTCACCGCCGAAAAGCCGAGCAAGGCGATCACCTTCAAGGATGTGGCGGGTCTTGATGACGTGAAGGATCAGGTCATCTTCCACGTCCTCGAGCCGATGCGCAATCCCGAATTGGCAAAGGCGTACGGCATCAATCCCGGCGGAAAGCTCTTGCTTTACGGCCCTCCCGGCACGGGAAAAACCTTTATCGCGCGCGCCATTGCGGGAGAGGTTGAGGCGGCGTTTTACGCCATCAACTGCCAGGACCTGATCTCCAAATACATGGGAGACAGCTCCAAGCAGCTTGACAAGCTCTTTGACGAGGCACAAAAAAATGAAAAAGCCATCATCTTCTTTGACGAATTTGACTCGGTGGCAAGCAAACGAGGCGACAGCACAGGTGGCGTGGATGCAGAGATGTCGCGCTTTGTTGCGACCTTTTTGACCAAGGTTGACGGCTTTAAAAAATCCGACACCTGCAAAATGCTGCTGCTCATCGCCGCCACCAACCGCCCCTGGGCGTTGGATTCCGCCATGCTGCGCGGCGGACGCTTTGACACGCAGATCTACATCGGCGTGCCCGATCAGAAGGCACGCGAATTTATGGTCAACAAGGCAATGAAAAACCTGCCGCTTGATCCCGACGTCAACCTTTCGGCGATTGCAAAGTCGTTGGAGGGCTTTGGCGGCGGTGATATTGTTGCGGCTTGTGACAAGATCCGTCTGGAGGCATACAAGAAATCGGTGCGCCTCGGCAAAAAGCAGAACATCACCCGCCAGGATTGCAATTTGATCCTCTCCTCGATCCGCAACAACACAAGTGCCGAGGAAATGGCAAAATTTGAAGCCTACAGACAAGGACTTGAGGTAACCTGACGGTAAAATGCTCAAGAGGCAAGAATTGTTTACACAACCAAATACGAGGACCCCAATTTTGGTGAATTACAGCCCATAGCATAAAGAAACAGAATCAAACTGACTTCCTTAAAACAAAACATACAGGAGTTTACATGTCAAACAACAATATTTGCAGTATCTGCGGCGCGAATCATGAATTCCGCAACGGACAGTGGATCTGTCCTGCGTGCGGCACGCATTGTACAGAGAAATCTCCCAATGAGAAAGCAACCAAGGAAATCAGACAATCCGATCTTGATCCCGTTGCCCCCGAAAGGCAGGCAAGGGTCGATCAAAAGCAGCAAAGGAAACAAGAAAAGCTGAGGCAAAAGGAAGCGGCGTGGAAGGAGCGTACCGAGAAAAAGGACGCGGCATTCTGGGCAAAGCGCGAAAAACAGCTTGCCGCAAGAGCCGCGGCGGAGGAGCGCGCAAGACGACCGCTCATCAGGGTCGTAAGGATCATGCTTCTGATTTTGATCCCCGTCCTCCTTTTGTCATCGATTCTGGCATATTACTATCTTTTCCCTCCGCTCCCCCTTGACTTGGAATATGAGATCAACGGCTTGACCGTGACCCTGACCAAATATATGGGGGACGCAAGCTATTTGAATTTGCCGAGAGAGATCGAGGGACTGCCCGTCACCGCAATCGGAAAAGCCGCCTTTCAGAGCTGTAAGACCTTGAAAAGCGTCAGGATCCCGAGCGGCGTGACCGAGATCGGAGACAAGGCATTCGCATCCTGCTCAGCACTGCAAAGAGTGTCTCTGCCAAGCACCCTGCAAACGATCGGTGCCTCGGCGTTCTATGACTGCGCCAATCTGCAGAAGATCAAGATCCCGAGCGGCGTGACCGAAATTCCCTTCCGCGCGTTTGAACGATGCACCGCTCTCAAAAGCGTCAAGCTTCCGAGCGGTATCACCTCGATTGACGCAAGGGCTTTTTATGGATGCAAAAAGATCGAATCGATGATTCTGCCGAGCAGTGTGGAAGCAATCGGCAGTGAGGCATTCAGCCGATGCACCGCTCTGCAAAGCATGACGCTGTCGGAGCAGTTGAAGGAGATCGGTTCAAAAGCTTTTTCTCAATGCACCTCTCTTTTGAGCATCGAGCTTCCGAGCAGCCTTGAGGTCATTTCCGATCAGGCGTTTTTGGGATGTGCGGCTCTGCAAAGCATCACGATTCCGGGCAGTGTGTCCGAAATGGGATTTCAAGTCTTTTTGGGATGCACAGAGCTTTTGACGATTCGCATCCCCGATCTTTCCGCTCAACCCGACGCATGGAGCGCAAGCTGGATCGACGGGTGCATGGCAAGGGTGAAATTCGGCACGTAACGAACGCCATCGAATATCGCCTGTTTTCTTCCTTTTATTATAATACCACGCACTACAACAAAAACGACAGGAGTTATCATGTCACTACAAAACATTTGTAACATCTGCGGCGCGAATTACGAATATCGCAACGGACGGTGGGTCTGTCCCGCGTGCGGCGCGTATAAA
>JAZOPW010000150.1:0-2703 GCA_045655785.1 Eubacteriales bacterium | reverse complement strand
AGGATGTGTATTCGAGCGACTCCACTCCCTTTGCCGACAAGGGCGTTCCGGCGGTTTCTTTTGCAAGATCGGCTCCGAACAACACTGCTACCATCCACAACAGCTATGATACGATGGCGGTTATGAAGGCAGAACAAATGCTTCTTGACATTGCATTTATCTGTTCCTTTACCGAGCGCATGGCTTGCGCGGCTCGCTGTCCCGTCAGCCGTGAGATTCCCGAAAAGGTGAAAGAAAAGCTGGATATCTATCTGTTGAGAAAGCGTAACACGAAATAAACACAAAAACAAGTGAGGAAACTTCAAAGCTCCTCACTTGTTTTCTGTTTTACCGTACAACCCGTGTAATGGAATCAAACAGTCTCTTTGCGATCATCTCCATACCGAAATCACTTGGATGATGGCTGACACCGCGATGCTCAAAAAGTCCCAACGCCATTGTAGAAGGATCAGTTTCAAGATCTGTAATATGGCAGAAGGTATATCCCTGCTCTTGTGCAAGCTCGCGAATCATCTCATCGCGATCGTCATTTCGCCAAAAGCTATCGGTGACCACAACCTTTGCATTGGGCGCGGCTTTGAAATATTCGATCATTTCACAAAATTGCGGCTTGCATGCAGGAGCTGATCCCTTCGGCATATTTTCACCGATGCGGATCACGATCACATCCGCAGCAAATGCACGCACGGAAGCATACTGCTCCTCCAGAATGCGCTTTCCTTCCAAATATCCGCGCTCCCAATCGGCAAGCTGTGCGATGCAATAATCAACCTTGCCGTATTTTTCCTCAAGCATCGCGACCAAACGGTGAACATAGTCCTTCTCCTTTGAGGATGCAGCCATTCCCCAATCGCCATGCCATCCGATGTCCGCCTTGGGACCGTGCCGTGTGATCGAATTCCCGACAAAAAGGAATTTCAGTTGTCCGCCGTTTTGTGAGAATGTGATCTTATCATTTGATAAAAGCTGGTTTGCCGACGAAACGTTGTTTTCCAGTTCATTTTGAGAGATTGCCATTTCTTCCTCATATTCAAAAAGGCTGTTCAACGCTTGAACAACCTTTTTGCAGTAATGTTATCTGTTCAGGATCAGCTTGGTCAGTTCAACAGGATCTACGATCTTACCGTCCTTGTAAACTCGCATATTACCGGACGCGATCTCATCGATCAGAATGACCTCGTCATTGTTGTAGCCGAACTCGAATTTGATATCCCACAGATCGAGTCCGATGGTCTTCAGATCATCTGCAACGATCTTCGTGATCTTCAAGGTCTGCTCCTTCATGCTTGCAAACATCTCGGGAGACATTACGCCAAGAGCTGCAAGCCCCTCGCTTGTTACCAGCGGATCGCCCTTTTCGTCATTCTTAAAGGTGCATTCCACATATCCACCCTCAAGCGGAGTGCCGTCCTTGATGTATTCGCCGTATCTGCGAATGAAGCTTCCGGTTGCGACCAGGCGGCAAATAACCTCCAGACCGTGACCGAACACCTTACCCGGCAGAACCTCCATGGTAGCATCGTCAATATTCGCGCTGACATAGTGGGTTTTGATTCCCGCTTTCTTCAGCATCTCGAAATAGTAAACAGAGGTTTGGAGATTGGCTTTGCCAATGCCCTCAATGGTCAGTCCAACGGTATTTTCACCGGGATCAAACACACCGTCCTTGCCGGTGCAATCATCCTTGAACTTCAGCATTACGTTGCCGTTATCCAGACTGTAAACGTCCTTTGTTTTACCTGTGTAAACCTTTTTCATACTTCTAACTCCTTTACCCATATGAGCAAAATTTCAATTACCATGTAATTATATCACATTTTAGGTTCATTTTCAATATCTCTTGAAAAAAAAAAGAAATTTTATAAAATAAAAACAAAAGAAAAATTATTTTACTTTACATTTATAAAGTGTTATTGACATTTTAAAAATATTATTGTATAATATAAACATGAAAAATGGGGGTGATTTTGTGTATTTGAATTATGAGAAGCTGTGGAAGCTGTTGCTTTCCAAAAGGCTCACGAAAAATGACCTTTGCTCAATGAGTGGAATAAGCACGCGAACGCTGGCAAAGCTGGTTAAAAATCAGTCGGTCACGACAGACACCCTATTGCATATTTGTGACGCCTTGGATTGTGGGATCGACGATATATTGGAAATCACAAAAGAAAAGCTGCAAATCTCATTATACGATTCCTATAAACAAGAGCGCAGGCTGATTGGCGAGGATGAATTCTGTCTTCTTTACGAGCTTTTTCACAACGGCACACGGTTTCTCATCAAGGAAATCAAAAAGAAGGCGACAAAAAGGAACGTCATCCACTGCAGAGACAATTGCGTGGTTTGGGAGAAGCTCTACCCTGCAGGACACGCCGTGCTTTCGGTTCCGACCGTGATCACGGATTTTCACTTTGTAGAAAAAGGCTCGGTGTGTATCCTTCTTGTCGATGGCTCCGCCGTTGGGATCACCGGCTTGGATGAGGGGCGATTTCTATCCGAAAAGCGTCCGTACGAGGATCAAAAGCTGTACGTGATGTCAAAGGCTCGATTCAAGCTGTTTCAGTTCAACAAATAAAAAACGCAAATTGCAATAGCAAGTTGCAATAGTTTTCAAAATAGTAACAAATCAAGATAGAGTGAAGTTTTAATGCCCTGCGGGGTGACGGAGGGCGAGGCGAGTGAAGCGAGTCCGAGACCGAAGGC
>JAZOPW010000149.1:0-3740 GCA_045655785.1 Eubacteriales bacterium | reverse complement strand
TGACGCAAGGAAGCAATTCACCTGCGATCTTGTACATGTTCGGGATCATCAGGAGCAGACCCTGAGAAGCGGTATAGGTGGTGGTCAGCGCACCTGCTGCAAGAGAACCGTGAACGGCACCTGCGGCACCTGCCTCGGACTGCATCTCCATAACCTTTACGGTATCACCGAAGATGTTTCTTGCGGGCTCACCGAATGCATTCTTATCGGTAGCAGCCCAGGTGTCGGTTACTTCCGCCATAGGGGAGGAAGGAGTGATGGGATAGATGGCAGCGACTTCCGTAAACGCGTAAGACACGTGAGCGGCAGCGGTGTTACCATCCATGGAAAGCTTTCTTCTTTCAATTGCCATGAGTAAATAGACCTCCTGTGTTTTTTGAAGATATTTTTTATCCACCCTACATCATACCACATTTCGTCCCAAAAGTAAAGACCTTTTTGAAAATTTCCAATTCTTTTTCATCATTTATAAGAATCGATGATCGAAAACGGCGTTTTTTCAAAGAATAAACGTATTTTGAACACATTATGTGTTCATACATAACATTTCAACACAAAATAGGTGTAAAGTAAACACATAATACATTTAAAGTGAGGTTTTTATGGCTACAAAAAGCTTATCAATCAGAATTGAAGAAGAAATGCTGGACAAATTGCATGTCATTGCCAACTATGAGGGCAGAAGTGCCAACAGTCAGATCCTTGTGCTGATTCGCGATCTGATCGAAGCCTATGAGGCAAAGCACGGCGAGATTAAAACGGGAAAAAGGTAATCAGAACCAATAGAACTTTTTTCAATGCAACTTCGGGCATTTCTATTGACTTTTTCTGATATATGAAATATAATTATATGTGTTCGGTAGTAAATCAAAGCATAAAATAAATCAAACATACAGGAGAAATAAGAAAATGAAGCTTTACAGTGTACACGACAAGGAATTTGCACCCTACGGAAAGGTTCTCGACGGTTATGACACCGCCCCCCTTGCAGAGGCTCTTGAAAATGAGACCCCCCTGCCTGCCGCCATCGAATACCTCGCATCGGCTCCCGCTCTGGAGCGCCTTGCCATCACAGAGAAGATCCGTCTCAACGCCTTTGGCGGTATGCCGATCCAGATGGGATATACCAACGGTCACAACCGCAAGCTCAACTGCTTAGAGTATCACAAGACCAGTGAGGTCAACTTCGGCTCGCGCGATTTCATCCTGCTTCTCGCTCTGGAAAGCGACATCGTGGACGGCAAGCTCGATACCTCCAAGGTCATGGCATTCCTCTGCCCCGCAAACACTCTCGTTGAGGTCTATGCTACCGCCCTTCACTACGCACCCTGCAGCGCGGCAAGCGGCGCGGGATTCAAGATGCTGGTTGCGCTTCCGCTCGGCACCAATACCGAAAAGCCCGAGATCACGCCCGTCAACTTTGAGGATTCCATCATGACGGCAAAGAACAAGTGGCTGCTCGCGCACGCCGACAGCGTGGAGGCATCCGAGGGTGCCTACGTCGGTCTTACGGGCGAGAACATCGACCTCGATAAGATGTAATACGTAACCGCATTTGATGATCATCAAATTGATACTCATTTTGGGAGGAAACCGAATATGTTTAAAAATTTAGGCGTTCAGCTTTACACGATCCGCGACTTTATGAAGGATCCCGAATTTGCCGATCTCAGCTTTCAAAAATTGGCACAGATGGGCTATACCGAGGCTCACACCGCAGGCAACGGACTCGGTGACGACGCGCTCTTTGCAGAGCTGTTGAAGAAGAACGGGATCTCGATCATCGGTACGCACTACGATTACGATGAGATCCTCAACAACCCCGAAAAGACCATGGAGGTTCACAGAATGTGGGGAACCACCAACGTCGGTATCGGCGGTATGCCCGCAAAGCCCCGTCAAAATCTGGACGAGCTGAAGGCGTTCATCGCGCAATTCAATAAGGCAGCCGAGCAGTATGCCAAGCACGGATTCCGTCTGACCTATCACAATCACCACTTCGAATTCGTACGCATCGACGGCTACAAGACGCTGATGGACCTCTTGTATGAGGGTCTGGACCCCGCAACCACCTCCTTTGTGCTGGATACCTGCTGGGTATCGGCAGGCGGCGGTGACGTTTGCGATTGGATGGAAAAGCTGGAGGGCAGACTCGACATTCTGCACCTGAAGGATATGGCACTGAAAAAGGATGACGTCAAAGGCTATCAGCCCTATCTGACCGAGGTCGGCCACGGAAATCTGGCATGGGACAAGATCATGGCAACCGCTGAAAAGATCGGTGTAAAGCACTACGTGGTAGAGCAGGATATGAACTGGAATGGTACCCCCTTCAACAGCCTGCAAATGAGTGCCGATTTCCTTGCAAAATATCGGAAATAAACCATCACAGGCTGTGATAAAAAAAGAGGGATTTTTATGATACGAGCGGCGATATTTGATTTTGACGGCACGATTGCCGACACCATTTCGGCACTGCGCGAGGGCGTCAATCTGACCATGAGGGCATACGGCTACCCCGAGCATACCGACGATGAGATCCGCCGCTTTATCAACAACGGTGCGCGCGAGCTGATCCGTCGAGCCATGCCTGCCGAGCTGCAGGCGGATGACGCGCAGATCGACCGTGTTTACACCGATTACAACGCCTTTTACGGCAGCGTCTATCTGCATACCGACCACGCATATGACGGCGTTGCCGAGCTGATCCGCGACCTGCACGACAGGGGCTGGAGGATCGGCGTGCTTTCGAACAAGCAGCATGTGTACGTGGAGGGACTTTCGCAGCAGGTTCTCTTTGCGGGGAGCTATGACGCGGCGCAGGGAGTCGTTTCGGGAAAGCCGACCAAGCCGCACCCCTATCTGAGCGAGCTGACGGCGCGACGTCTTGGTGTCCGTCCCGAGGAATGCGTGATGATAGGTGACAGTGACGTCGATATTCTCACTGCAAAAAATGCGGGGATGCACCATGTGGGCGTCTCCTGGGGCTACCGTGACGAGGACTTTTTACGCGCACGGGGAGCCGAGAGGATCGCGGCAGATCCGACGGAATTGAGAGCGATCTTAGATGAGATTTTGGAGAAAGGAAATTGAAGGATGTTAACAGTAGCAAGAACCTCGGTTATGAATATGGAGAACGCCATTCGCGGCGCGCGCAACCCGATGAACAGCTGGGACCGTATGGACAGCGTTTACGATGCCGACGGCAACTACGTATTGGGAGAAAATGACCTTTCTCTTGCCAAGCGTCTGGCGCACGCGGGCAGTGACCATCGGAAATATCTGCGTCAGATTTTCGTGTCGGTCGATATTACGGCGCCGCTGTATTGGTGGAAGGAATTTGACACCTACAAGGTGGGAACCGTCGCGAACTCGACCTCTACGATGCACAAGATCCACGCCAAGGCATTTGAGCGCGATGATTTTTCGCATGATCGCCTTGACGAGGCAGGACTCGCCGCATTGGACGCCCTGATCGTATATCTTGAGAGCGAGCGTCAGAAATTTGTAGCGGACAAGGAGAACCGACAGCCCTGGCACAATATGATCCAGCTGCTGCCCTCGTCCTACAATCAGATGCGCACCGTCACACTCAACTATGAGAATCTGATCAATATGTACTACGCACGTCGCACACACAAGCCTGCCGAATGGCACACGCTCTGCGATTGGATCCTCTCCTTGCCCTACGCAAACGAGTTGATCTGTATCAAAGAAAAAGAATAAAAACTTTGTTCCCC
>JAZOPW010000148.1:0-3471 GCA_045655785.1 Eubacteriales bacterium | reverse complement strand
AGCGCGTCCAGCTTGTCCGCATCCTTGGCAAACTCGCACAGGTCGATCAATCTCTCCTGCATCAAGCCCTCAATGCCGTTGCGCATGCCGTACAGCGTGCCGATCGCACCGCCGTTTTGATTGATCTCCAGCACGCCGCGGATGACGCCCGCCAGCGTTGCGTTGATCGCCGCTGTCGGTCCGCCCGACTGTCCTACAACTGCGTTACCGTATAATTTGGTCATATATGTGCCCTCTCTTTTCATGCAAGGTTTGTTATATTTAGTATACCATATCGTAGCGCGATTGTCAATGAAAAAGGCAGCGTAAAGCAAGTTCTCAGTTTGTTTACAATATTTTTTATGAACAATTCGGACTTTTCATCCGATTTTGGCGTCTATATAGGTAAGAGCGTCACTCTTGACAAATATTTTTTAACATGTTATACTGAAAACGTAATAGGAGGACGAACACACATGAAAAAGAGATACTTATCCATCCCCCTTTTCCTTTTGTGCATGATCTTGCTGTTCGGCTGTGACAGTCAGGCTCAGCCTCCCGAGCTGACCCCTGCAACAAATGCAGAGCAAGCCGTCCAAAACATGGATCTGCAAATGGCAGCGCAAAAAAGCTACCGTGCGGACGTAACCATGGATTTCGTCCTATATGCAGACCAGACCAAAATGCGCGGCGAGATAACCGGTATCGTCATCGAGGACCAAGGTGAAGGTCGTAACGATTATTACTCCTACACCGAGATCCGAAATGCCATATACGTTGGTCATAGCACCTCACCCAAGGTCAAGATCTCGACCATAGATGCTTACCACGACGGCTTTGCCTATGTATCCTACACCTACAACAAAAATCCGCGCAAGATGCGCTGCAAGATGCGCCCCTCCGAGTTTCTCGAATACGTCCAGGCAGACAGCGACGCCATTGATTTCAGCTACACCGATTGCCAAAACACGACCTTTGAGCAGACCGACAAGGGCTATACCCTTGTGTGCTCCGAATACAGTGCAGGGGCAATACAAAACATGATCCGCGCAGCAGACATTTCCGACTTGACCGACAACACGCTGCAGGATATGCAGGTCACCATTCAGCTGGACAAAGAGTATCTCCCCACCAAGATCACCGTGGAGCTGTTATTCGACAGCGAAATACACCACTACATGGATACCCCGCCCTACTTCCGCATGGTCATGCAATATTCGGAGTATAACACCGTTGAGCGCATCACACGCACCATTGAGCCCGAGGACTATACCGAAACCCGTGAGCTACGCGTGCTCAAGGAGCTTGACAGCATGATCGCACAAACGGTGGATAAGAAAAAGAGCGGCTTTACCAGAACAACCGTGCACACCATCGATCTGGGCGAAAGCACAGAAACCGTGACACAGACCGACACCGCTACCTTTTCCAATACCGAGGAAGGCTTTTCGTTCAAAGTGGAGATCGATGACGGCGAGCACGGACTCAAGGTCACGTATGCCAACGGTGACATGATCGGACTTCCCGGACAGGACGGAAGCAAGATCAACCGAATGACCGACGAGGAAGCCAAGCAAGTGCTGATCGCTTTGATCAATGATCCCATGCTGGGTTACGACCAAACGCGCGTTACCAACGTGGAAAAAACAAGAACAGGCTATTTGGTCACCATGTGCCCTGCCGACAACAACCTGGTGGAACAGCTGGGGGATTCCTTGAGAGTGAACTTCGATCAAAACGCCGAGACCATTGAGTTTGTGATCAAATGGGGCAAGATCGTTGCCATCATCCACTCCTTTGACGGAAGCACTCGGTTAGCAGGACAAACAATGCACTACCAAGCCAGCGTTAC
Source organism: Eubacteriales bacterium (assembly GCA_045655785.1). Taxonomy (GTDB): domain Bacteria; phylum Bacillota; class Clostridia; order Oscillospirales; family CAG-272; genus UMGS1865. The sequence goes on along the minus strand of JAZOPW010000148.1, from coordinate 1,640 downwards.
ACTGGAATTCGATTGACACTCATTCACAGATTGTTTACAATATTTTTTATGATTTTCTCGGTCAATATTGAGATTTTTTGCGTCTATATATATGAAGACAATTATAAAAAAGGAGGACAATATGATGAAAAAAAGAATGATATGGGTAAGCCTTTTACTGGTATGCGTGATTCTGCTGGCATCCTGCGACAGCCTTTTACGGGTATTGCCCGCACCTATGACCGCAGGACAACTGGAACGCCGCGTCAATGCAAAAATGTCAGATGTGCAGAACTATCGCGTGGACGTGGAAATGAAGTACACCGTCTACGTGGGTGCAAGTAAGGTGACCGGCACCGCCACAGGAATTATGATCGAGGATCAAGGAGAGGGCAAGAACGATTACTATTCCTACATGGAAATGACAAATGAAATGAAGAGCAACGGCGCTTCATTCAGGCTTCGCAACGTGGAAGCATATATCGACGGCAATGCGTTTTCCCAGTTCGGTGATGGAAAAGTAACGCGCAGGCTGTATTCCGAAATGACACGCAAGGAGTACCAAGCTTACAGACAGGGCGACAGCCTGATCGACATGGACTTAGAGGACTGCGAGACCTCCGAGATGGAAAAAACAGATAACGGATATCTGCTGAAGTATTCGGGCTACAGCGCAGAATCGGTAAAGGAATTCTCCGAGGCATCCGGATTGGGAAGGGATGCATTTGGCGAGGATCTCAAGGATCTGATCGTAACCATGGAGGTCAGCAAGGACTATCTGCCCGCCAAGATCACATTGGAGCCGGTATTTGACGTTGAAGAGGGCGCATATTATCAGCCCAAGGTCACCATGACCATGGCGTTTTCGCAGTTCAACGAAGCCGAGCGCATCACAAAGGGCTTTTCTACCGATCAATACACCAAGATCGAAAGCCTTTCCCTGCTGACCGATCTGGAGCAGTTGATCGAAGACCGAATCGATGCCAAAAGCGGAAGCTTTACCTACACCGCCTCACAAAAGGTGACTTTCATGACAAAGACCGAAAAGCAAAATCAGACCAGCAAAGTCTCTTATGAGCGCACCAAGGACGGGTTGACCTTTTCTGCGGACGTTTCGGGAGATTCGGTGGCAAGCTCGCATATCGAATACAGCAACGGTGAAAAGATCACCGAGACCAACGGCAAGACCCGTACCAACAAGATGACCGAGGATGAAGCAAGAACGTTTATTGCAGAGCTGGTCAACGACCCCGCAATGGGATACAACACCAATTACGTGTCCAATATTGAAAAGACCGACACCGGTTACCTGGTCACCATGGCGGTATCCAAGAACAGCGCATTGGGGCAAAGCATCGCAAGCACAGGCGCATCCTTTGGAAACGGCAAGCACACCATTGAATTCGTGCTGGATGGCAACAAACTGAAATCCATCAAAGTGGATTATAGCGGGCAAGGCGTAGTCACGATTGACTTAGGCTGGGATACCTCCACCGCAACGCTGCACTTCAGTGGTGATGCCTCGGTAGAATTTGATTGATATATGAATCAAGGAATTGCTTCAAGCATTTGGGGCAATTCCTTTTTGTTCACAAAATAAGCGTTGACAAAATATGCACGGCGGTGGTATAATGAGAATGGTATTTTAGGGGCATGAATGC
>JAZOPW010000147.1:0-5366 GCA_045655785.1 Eubacteriales bacterium | reverse complement strand
CTTTCTATGACCACCGCCTTCAACAAGTGGGTCCCCTTCTGCGGAGCTAACACCAAGGAAAAGAAGGGAATGGTCGATCTTACGGGTGACAGCGATCCGTACATCTGGCGCGCGTCCTATCTGCCGATCCTCAACGTCGATTCGCAGTTCGTACAGGAGCCTGATCCGAACTACTTTAACCTGCTCAGACAGGGAATTGCCGAATGGAAGCAGGTCGCGCCCTATCTCTTGAAGGACTTTTACGTTCTCACGCCCTGGCACTACAACGGAGATACCACGGGAATGACCTCATACAGCTTTTACGACGAGGAGACGCAAAAGGGCGTTCTGTTCGGATTCCGTCAGGAGACCTGCGGCATGTCCGAGCTGACGGTCCGTCTGCCTTACTGTGAGGACGGCGTGACCTATGCACTGACCGATTTCGACACGGGTGAGCGCATCACCCTGTCGGGCAAGGAGCTACGCACCAAGGGCTGCACGCTGACCTTTGATCAGCCCCGCACGGCAAGATTGCTTTGGGTGGAGACAATCAAAGAATGAACGATATCATTTCCCTAATCATCTCTATGGCGGCATGCCTGCTTGGTGGCATTCTCCGGAAATATTTTACGTATCGCTTTGGAGGCAGAGCGGCGCTTCGCCATCTCTACAACGCCGTCGGCTCTCTCGTTTCTGCCGTGATCCTCTTCCTTTGGGGCGGATTCGGAAGTGCTTCGTTCTTTACGTTGCTTTTGGGTACCGTGTTCGGAATCGTGACCGCGCTCCAACAGATCACGACCATGAAAGCCATGGAGTGTGGACCCTGGTCCTATACCTCTGTCATCACCTCGCTCTCGACCCTGATCCCCGCGCTTTCGGGGGCTCTGATTTGGCACGAGGAGTTGGGCATTTTGCAAATTGTGGGCATGGCCTTTATGGTGGTCTGTCTCATCCTTTCGGTGGACACATCAACCGATACCGACCACCGCAAAGCCACCCTGCAATGGTTGCTTTACTGCGCGGTTGCCTTCCTTTGCACGGGCGGCATCGGCGTAATGCAGAAATGGCATCAGACCTCGGATTTCAGGGGTGAGCTGAACGCCTTTCTGGTAATCGCGTTCTTCATTTCAACCGTCTACTCGGTTGTGATGGTCTTCCTTTCTAAAAAAGAGCCTGTTGCAGAGCCCGATACCGCGTCTGCCGAAGCGGGCGCCGCAAAGCCCTCGCGCCGTTCATGGAAAACGATCGCACTTCTGTTGCTCGTGATGACAGTGAGCGGTGCTTGCGTAGCGGCAAACAACAAGCTCAATCTCTATCTTTCGGGTGTCATCGACAGTGCCGTCTTTTTCCCACTCGTCAACGGCGGCAACCTGATCCTCACCGCACTTTCGGCATTCTTCTTGTTCCGTGAACGCCTGTCGCGCCGTCAATGGATCGGCATCGGCGCGGGTCTTGTCGCAGTCCTGTTGCTTTGCCTCGGTTAATGTTATCAAACGAAAGGAGATATCCAAATGCTTGCCAACAGTATGTTTATGCGATTTCCGAACGGACTCGCAAAGGCTTTGACTCTCAGCTATGACGATGGCGTCGAGGAGGATATTCGCTTGATCGGCATTATGAGACGGCACGGCTTGTGCGGCACCTTTAACATCAATACAAGCAGGTATATCGCGCCCGACTATGTCTATCCGCCCACCAAAATGTGGGGGAAGAAAATGACCGTCGAGCAGGCGACTGCACTTTACTCACAGGACGGAATCGAGCCCGCCCTGCATGGGCTGACGCACGCCTCGATCCACACGTTGCCAAAGCCGCAGATTGCCTACGAGGTGCTTCGCGACCGTGAAAATCTCGAGGCGCAGTTCGGGCGCATTCTGCGCGGCATGGCATACCCGAACAACTCCTATTCGGATGACGTGGTGCGCGTGCTGGAGGATTGCGGCGTTCTTTACGCACGTACGACCGACGCTTCGCACAGCTTTGCGATCCCCGCCGATTGGCTCCGTCTGCCTCCCACCTGTGAGCATATCGATCCACTCCTGCCCGAGCTGACCCGGCGGTTTCTCGACGCAGCCCCCACGATCCACCAAGAGTCCTTGCTCTTTTATCTTTGGGGACACTCTTACACCTTCGAGCGTGACGGAAATTGGGAGATCATCGAGCGTTTTGCCGAGCAGATCGGTGACAAGGACGATATTTGGTACGCCACCAACACCGAGATCTTTGAGTATATCGAGGATTTCCATCGGCTGATCTTCAATCTTGACATGACGTTGGTGAAAAATCCGACGGCACGGACACTTTGGTTTGTTCTGCGCGGCAATTTGTATCATGTCGGCGCGGGGGAAACGCTGAAGCTGAACTGAAACAATATGACCGCCCTCCGATGCTTTTGGGTCTCGGAGGGCGGTAATTTTTTAAAATGCGCAAAATCCTCATGCTGATGTCAAAAATATCTATGGTTTTTGCCGTTTGAATGCGGTATAATAAAGGGTGAAAATTGATGGTGTTTGCCAATGGGCGAATGCATCTTAAAAAGAAAGGATCTACGAACATGAAACAGTTTCGTCCTACCGCGATCCCGTTGATCGCTTGCGATCCCTTTTTCAGCGTCTGGAGCTTTACCAATGAGCTGAATGCCGACCACCCCCGCCATTGGACGGGTCAGCGTCAGTCGATGTGCGGCGTGCTGTCGATCGACGGTGTGCCTTACCGCTTTATGGGACTTTCCCGTGTGCTGGACCATTACGTTTCCGACGGAAAGGCGCTGAAGCAGACCTCTGTGACCGTTGACCCCACCACCACGACCTTCACCTTTACACACAAGGCATGCGAGCTGAAGGTGCAATTTGTAACTCCTCTTCTGATGGATCGTCCCGAGGTCATGTCCCGCCCCGTTTCCTATCTCTTTTACGAGATCACACCCAAGGAGGAGGGACACAAGTTTGAGGTCTACGTTGACGTATCCCCCGAACTTACGGGAGATCTGACAGGCGCCGACTACACCGCAAAGGCAGAGCCGGGACACGTCAGCATCGGCAGAGCCGAGCAGAATGTCCTCTGCCGCGACGGCGACGACCTGCGCATCGAATGGGGATATATGCATCTGGTACATCCCAACGCAGCGGTTCTGCCGATCGGCGGCTGCCGTTGGCGCTACTTCTCAAAGCGTTATAATGACTTCCGTCATAAAACGGTCGATCTTTCCGAGCCGATCCCGCAGAGCAAGATGCCGATGCTTTGCACCACCTCCGATAAGCTTTCGGATACCGTGGTCTTTGCATACGACGATATCCATTCGATCCGATATAACCAAGACCTCGTTGACGCCTACTATAAGAGCGTTTACGGCAGCTTTGAGGCGATGCTGGGGGTCGCTGTCAAGGAGGCAGACACCCTTCGTGCCGATTGCGCCGACTTTGACACCAAGCTGATGGCGGAAATGGAACAGGTCTCGCCCGAATATGCCAAGATCGGTTCTCTTGCATACCGTCAGGCGATCTCTGCGCACAAGCTGGTGCTGGTAGATGGCAAGCAGATGTTCCTCTCCAAGGAGAACTTCAGTAACGGTTGCCTTGCAACCCTTGACGTTACCTATCCCTCGATCCCGCTCTTCCTCTACTACAATCCCGAGCTGGTTCGCGCCATGATGCGTCCGCTCTTTGCCTTCGCACGCACCGACAAGTGGGAATATGACTTCGCGCCTCACGACTGCGGACGCTATCCCGTCTGTGACGGACAGAGATACGGTCTGCGCGACGGCAAGCTGCTGTTTGAAAAGCAGATGCCCGTAGAGGAGTGCGGCAACGCGATTCTGACGGTTGCGGCGGCAGTCCGCGCTGACGGAGACCGCTCTCTCGCAGAGGAAAACAAGGATCTGCTTCAGAAGTGGGCAGACTATCTGGTCGAGTACGGCTACAACCCCGAAAATCAGCTCTGCACCGACGACTTTGCAGGACACCTGGCACACAACTGCAACCTCAGCCTCAAGGCAATCGTAGCCCTCGGCGCATATGCACAGCTCTTTGACGAGCCCAAGTATGGCGAGATCGCAAAAGATATGGCTGACCGTTGGGTGAAGGATGCGAAGAAGCAGGACGGCAAGGGTTGGAGACTGACCTTTGACCGTGACGATACCTGGAGCATGAAGTACAACATCATTTGGGACAGACTGCTCGGGCTGGGACTCTTTGACGAATCGGTGAGCCGCGAGGAGGTCGCTGTTTACGGCAAGAAGATGAATCGCTACGGCGTGCCGCTTGACAGCCGTTCGGACTATACCAAGCTTGACTGGATGGCATGGACGACGGTCATGACCGATGATGAGAAGTACACCAAGAAGGTATATGAGTCGATCGCGCGAATGATCTGCGAGAGCGAGGACCGCGTACCGATTACCGACTGGTACTACACGTCCACGGCAAAGCAGGCAGGCTTCCAGGCACGCTCTGTTCTCGGCGGCTTCTACATCAACCTTGTAGCAAAGAGATTTTTGAATCACTAATATCAATATCAAAATCAATATCAATATAAAACGCCTCCCTCCAACGGCAAGTTGGGGGGAGGCGTTTGGGGTTGTCGACAAAAAGCGTTCGAGTTATTAAATTGTATAAATCCCTTAGCCACTTTTTCTTTGCGAGAAGTAGGCGCAAAGAGAAAAGAAGGCTCGCAAGCTCGCCGCAAATCGCTTCGCGAGTTTGCTCTCAAAAAGAAACGCCGATTTGAGGAATTTCGCCCGTTGCGACGGGCGAGGAGGGTGGGGGAACTCGGGCTTGCCCGATTCCCCACTCCCGAAGGGAGTTTGCGGCTTCTCCACCGCGCAAGCTTTTGAAAAAGCTTGATCAAAACTTTTGGCAAACTGACGAAACTTGTTAGTTTTGTCTACAGTCGGACATTTTGTAGTGTTGGTTATCGATCAATCGGCATCGTTCCCGAGCAGGAATCTCCTTGCGGCGCGGTATTCCTCGCAGAGACGCGCGGCGGACGAAGAGTCGGGGTCAAAGCTCGGCTGACGAAGTGCGCGAAGCATGATGTTTTTCGGGGTCTCCTCGGGGTCGATCAGCTCGAGTGCCGTCACCTCGTAGCCACGGGATTCCAACAGCTTGAGACGAAGCGCGTCGGTAGCGGCGTCGCAGAATTTCTGACGGAGCATCGAATGCTCGGCAAGAAAGGCGAGCGGCGGACAGTTGAGCGTGTGGTTGAGCTCGTGATGACAGCAGGGCGTTGAAAGAATGACGTCGGCGTTCCATTCCACCGCCTTGGCAAGCACCAGATCGGTTGCCGTGTCACAGGCGTGGAGCGAGATGACCAGATGCACCTTTTCTACTGCATCGTATTTGGCAATGTCGCCGCAAAGGAACTCCAGACCGTCAAAGCCCAGCTTTTTT
>JAZOPW010000146.1:0-4604 GCA_045655785.1 Eubacteriales bacterium | reverse complement strand
CAAAAACGTTCCCCCGCAAATATAAGGAGAAAAAATATGTACGATATTATCATTGTAGGCGGAGGTCCTGCGGGGCTGTGTGCCGCTGTTTACGCAAGACGTGCCAACAAAAGCGTGCTGATTCTGGAAAAGAACGCGTTTGGCGGACAGATTGTGTTTTCACCGAAGGTGGAAAATTATCCTGGCTTTGAAAGTGTGAGCGGAAGCGAACTTGCCGACAAGCTGGTGAGTCAGGCGCTCTCACAGGGTGCTGACGTTGAGGTCGAAACCGTGACTTCGGTTCGTGTGGACGGCAATATGAAGCTTGTGGAAACCGAGGAGGGAAACCTTTACGAGGCGTGGAGCGTGATTCTTGCCAACGGTGCAAAGCACCGTCATCTGGGACTGCCCAACGAGGAGAAGTTTATCGGAGACGGTATCTCCTTCTGTGCTGTATGCGACGGAGCATTTTACAAAAACAAGACGGTTGCACTGGTAGGCGGAGGAAACTCGGCACTGCAGGAGGCAATTTTGCTTTCCGAGACCTGTAAAACGGTGTACGTGCTGCAAAATTTGGATTTTCTGACGGGTGAGCAGCGTCTGCAGGAGATCCTTTCCAAGCGCGGAAACGTAGAGGTGGTAACGGGAACGGTCGTTGACGAGATCCTTGATACCCCTGAATTTACGGGTGTTGTGACAAAAAGAGTCGCGGACGGAACCAAAACGACGCTGATGCTTGACGGCATGTTTGTAGCCATCGGTCTGGAGCCCGAAAATGGGGCATTTGCCGATGTTGCCGTTCTGGATGAGAGAGGGTATTATGCATCGGGCGAGGATTGCACCACGATGACAGCGGGTATCTTCGTTGCGGGAGATTGCCGCGCAAAGGCGGTACGTCAGGTTGCAACCGCAACGGGAGATGGCGCAGTTGCCGCTATTGCCGCTTGCAGATACATTGATAGCTTATAACCAAATGGGGAAGGAGTTTTTTCTTCCCCTGACCGTGTTTCACATGATGTTACGAAAACAAACGGATTTGGAAGGATGCCGATATGAAAAAAATGAAAGCTGTTACCTTCAGCTATGATGACGGTATTACACAGGATCGAAGATTGATTGAGATGTTTAACCGTTACGGATTAAAGGCTACCTTTAATCTCAATTCCGCGCTTTTGGGAAATGCGGGGTCGCTTGTCATTGGCGGTGTGACGGTTGCGCATGTAAAGCCGAGACCTGAGGAGGTCCGCGCGATTTATGAGGGACACGAGATCGCCGCGCATACCCTGACGCATCCAAGGCTTCCCACGTTGTCGGATGAGGAGATCATACACCAGGTAGAGGATGACCGATTGCGTCTTTCCGAGCTTGCAGGGTATGAGGTTGTGGGTATGGCGTATCCTTGTGGCGGGGTCAATTACGACACACGTGTTGCCGAAACGATCCGACAAAACACAGGGATCCGCTACGCCAGAACCATCATTTCCAGTCACAGCTTTGCTCCAAACGAAAATTTATATACCCTTCATCCCACGGTGTATCACCACAAGGAGTTTGATGAAATGTTTACACTTGCCGAACAGTTTTTACAGACTTCGGCAACCGAGCCGCAGATCTTTTATATCTGGGGACATGCATATGAGTTTGACATCAATCATACATGGGCAAGGATGGAGGAATTTTGCAAGCTGATCTCGGGACATGACGACGTCTTTTACGGAACGAATCGCGATGTTTTACTCTCGGATGCTTGGGAATCATAATTTTTGATTGAAAATTGAAAAAGCGAAAAATTGAAAAGCAAGACAGGTCGATCCGTCGTCTTGCTTTTTCTGCAAACTATTTCCATTCATATTTTGATTTTTGCGGTGAACAATAATGACAGAGCCGCGACAGACGCGTGCTCAATGATATAGATAAACGAACGGATTTTAAGCACGTGTAGCGGTTTTTCCATGAAAGAACGGCTAAATGCGCGCAAAGCCGTTCAGAACAGGAGAAAACAATGGCAAGCAACAAGACACCTGTTCCCGAGGCAAAGGAAGCTTTGGAGAGATTCAAGATGGAAGCTGCAAGCGAGGTTGGCGTAAACCTGAAGCAGGGTTACAACGGTGATCTCACCTCTCGTCAGGCAGGCTCTGTAGGCGGTCAGATGGTTAACAATATGAACCCCATACGAACTATGAGATTTGAACGTCACAACCGCATTTCTAAGGGACATAAGGTTACTGTTCAGTATGCAGTGAGTCTTACTGTATAGCAATTCAGCTTTTGTCAATCGAAATGAGTTTATAGTATCAATGAGTAAAAGCAATACTTAAAAATCAATCCGGATTGGAATACTTTTTCAACACCTGTCAGATCAAAATTTCAACAATCGTCGTAAAACTATTGCGGTTTTATGATTTGGGTGTATAATATGAATAACATAAACCCAACGAGACGTTTTGAATGAAAAAATACAGAAAAAGAATAGCCGACGATATTCTGAAAAGAAAACTGGAAGGCAAGGGTGCAGCTTTGATCGAAAGACCAAAGTGGCAATAAAGAATCAAATGGAGGTAAAAATGCCGGATTCCAAAAACAAAATTCAAATATTCAAAAAAACACATTTGCCGATCATAGGCGTCTTGCTTTTAATTTTGCTTGCAATTTTTTTGTTGTGGTTCAACAACAATCGCAGTATGCAAGCGATGCCGGCAATAGTGGGAAGCGTGTATTTTGACGGCGAGTATCGGATTGAGGACGGTGAATGGCATCAGATTGTAAAGGGTGAACACATTCCGGCTACAAAAGGTGACGTCACCTTACGAGGCAATTTTCATATGCTGGATCCAGAGGGTGGATACGTTGGTATTTACAGATATGAAATACCGATTGCTTTCCTTGTAGATCACATCAATTTAACCTTTTACGAAGCGGGAAGCGAACCCTTTGTATTAGACACAGAAAATCCTTGGTACGGAGATTCGGTTTGCTGCGAGAAGTGGGAGGCCTATACCCTGACAAGTGATAGTGAAAAACCGATTGAAATTCTGATCCATAATCCTCACAATTTCGGTAACGAAACCGCAATCGACGAAATGCTGTCCAAAACGGCTTTATGGACGGGAATTGACTTTGAAAACAGCGTTTCGAATAGCGGTGAAACACAGAGAACTGTGGGCCTGCTGTTGACGATCGTTTCTGTCGTATTCCTCGGTATTGCATTGTTCTCAACCTTGATCCACGTTAAAAACAGCAAGCTCATTTGGCTTATCGGACTTATGGTTTTGTTTGCGGGACTTTATTTCTCCTATCGCTCGGAGGGCATTCATTTTCATAGCGAGTCGACCGTTTCAAACACCACAATTCTCGGCGCATCCATGATGTTCTATATGCTGTTCCTTTGCATATTTATCACTTGCTTACTAAAAACAATGCAAAAAATAAGTAATATCGCAGTTATTCTTTTAGGGACTACAAATGCGGTATTCTTTGTTCTGCCAATTATAACCGACGTGCATTTTTATGATACGTGGGTTTGGTGGGCAGTTGTACAACTTGTTACAAATACCGTAATTGCTATTTGCCTTGTAAGAGAAATCTGTGTTTCAAAAACAAAAGAAAGATGGCTGTATATCGGAGCGTTTTTTCCTCTGGTCGCATTTGCCGTTGACGTTTTGGGAACAAAGCTTGCCATATGGAAGGGTGGCGTAATATCGCAATACGTTTTCATCGTGTTGGTTGCCGTAGCGGCAATTATGGTCCTTAAGTTCATACCGAGCAATATCAATGCGGTAGCCAAGGCAAAGGAGCTTGAGATGGAGAAGATCGTTCTTAACGCGGAGCTTGCCGAAAGCAGAATCTCTACGATGATGAGTCAAATCCGTCCTCACTTTATTTATAATACGCTTGGCAGCATCGAGCAGCTGTGCAAGCTGGATCCTCCGAAGGCGGGGGAGCTCGTTCACAACTTTGCCAAATATCTCCGAGGCAATTTCGGAGAGCTCGATAACCCCAAGCCGATCCTCATGTCGCAGGAAATGGAGCACGTGCGCCACTATGTCAGTATTGAAAACGTGCGATTCCCGGATATGACCTTCACGTTTGAAATGAATTCCGAGGACTTTCACATTCCCGCACTGACGGTTCAGCCCATCGTTGAAAATGCGATCAAGCACGGCTTGATGAAGCTCCCGAGAGGCGGAACGATTCGCGTAGTTTCCTACGAGACCGATACGGATTACTGCATTTCGGTGGTGGATGACGGTGCGGGATTTGATACAGGCGTTCTGATCGATGAGCGGAAGCACGTTGGGCTACGCAATATTCGTGAGCGACTGAAGGTAATGGTAAACGGTACGCTGGAGATCGAAAGCACCGTAGGTGTTGGCACAAAGGTGCTGGTAACAATTCCCAAGGAGGTAAGAACATGATTGCGATAGCAGTTGATGATGAGGCGTTGATGCTCGGCGCGCTGGTGGCGGCCATTCAAGCTTCACCCGATATTACAGAGGTCGCAAAATTTTCCGACTGTGAAAAAGCGCTTGAGTTTGTTCGAAACAATCTCACGGATATTGCCTTTTTGGATATCAATATGCGGGGCATGGGAGGGCTTGCTCTGGCTGAAAAAATCGTTGCATGCA
>JAZOPW010000145.1:0-7993 GCA_045655785.1 Eubacteriales bacterium | reverse complement strand
GGAATTGCCTGAACAAAGAGGCTCATACCGCACTCTGCGCCTGCGCCTCTTGCGAAGCCTGCAACAGCTGCTGCCCATGAGGAAATGGGAGCGATGATACATACGGGTGCCGCGGTGGAGTCAATGATGTACGCCAATTTGGAACGGCTGATTCCGTACTTATCAGTTACGGGTCTCATAACCGATCCCACGGTAAGGCAGTTGAAATAGTCGTCCACGAAGATCAGACATCCGAGAGCAATGGTGGAAAGCAACGCCCCCTTACGGGATTTCAAGCGTCTGGACGCCCACTCGCCGTAAGCACGGGTCGCGCCGGTCTTTGCCAGAATAACGGCAAAAATACCAAGCACAACAAGGAAGATTAAAATGCCTCCGTTTTCACCAAGCTTCTCTCCCATCAGCATCACAAGGTAAGAGAAGGCATTCATCGGATTTCCGTTGGTATAAAGCAATGCACCAACCAAAATACCGATAAACAGGGATGGGTAAACCTTTTTTGTCATCAAAGCCAAGGCAATGGCGACAATTGCGGGCAGAAACGCCCAGAATGTACCGGACATAAAAGCATCTCCTTTTTTATAAAAATGTATTTGCATTATAACATCGTTTGTAAAAATTGTCAATAGAATTTTTTATTTTATCAGCATATTTTTTTACTTTTACTTAAAAAAATACACAAATTTACAAAAAAGCTTTCTTTTTTCGCTTTTTTGGATTATAATAATAAATGTTACCCGAAAAGTCCTTTGAAGGAGGCATAATATCAATATGAATCCCAACACAACAAAAGCTGCCGCAACCTGTGAAACCTGTGTTTTTTATGATTATGACAAGGACTATGATGCCTATTATTGCCGAATGAACCTCGACCAGGATGAAATGGGACAATTCCTTTCGGGGCAAACTCGTACCTGTCCCTATTACCGCTTCTACGACGAATACAAAAGTGTACAAAAACAGATTTAAAATCATCAAAAAAGAGCAAGACTGAAAGGGGTTTGAAACGCCTTTATTCTTGCTCTTTTTACTTTTATACCTGCTCTTTTTTCCAATTTAACGGACTTACCCCAAAGCGACGCTTGAACATCTTTGAAAAATTGAACGGATCCTCATATCCGCAAAGCTGTGCAACCGCTTCTACAGAAAAGCCCTGCTTCAGATACTTTTGTGCCTCCTCCATTCGCACCGAGATCAGATACTCCTGTACGGTCTGCCCCGTTTTTTGCTTGAAAAGGCGGGAAAGATAGCGACGGTCAAGATTCATTTTCTCGGCAATTTCCTCTACGTGCAACGGTTGCATATACAGTGCGCGAATATGGTCCTGCACCTGTCTGACATAATGATGACGGTTCTTCTTTCCTTCAAACATTTCGGCATACAGCCGAAACAGAAGTGCGGCAACACGGTATTCGATCAGATCCTTGCCCTCACAATCGAGCATTTCCTGTATGATTCCCGAAGGAAAGCGCACCACCGTTGGCAACTCCCGGAACCTCTTGGAAAGCTCACCGTCAAAGCCGACCCATTGATAATACCATGGCTTTTCGTCATCGGCTTGATAGGTCACAATCTCACCCGGAAAGATCAAAAAGGCTTCACCCGCATGAACAGACAGCGTTTCCCCGTTTTTCATAACTCTTCCCTCTCCGCGCACAACGTAGTGGATCAGCGTATATTTGCGGACGGTCGGACCAAAGGATTTCCCCGGCAAGCAATGCTCAAAGCCAATGACAATCGGATTGAGATCTTGAAAATGTCGGTTCAGCAAGGGATAATGCTTCTCCCCCGGTTTGAGAACACGTTTGCTTGTATCCAAAACCTCACCTCCCTTAATAAGTTACATTATAACATATTTGAGTTACCGAATGCAATAGTTTTTTTAAAAAAAGTATGATATAATAATTTACAGATCGGTATCAATCACCATTGGATACCAAATCGACCGAGATTTAAAAAGTTTTTTGAAAAGGAGAAGAATCATGAAAATTACATTTATGGGTGCGGGAAGCACGGTATTCACAAAAAATGTGTTGGGAGACACCATGCTTTGTGATTGCTTTCACGATATGGAAATAGCACTTTATGACATTGACAAAGACAGATTAGAGGAATCCTATCTGTTGATCTGTGCCATGAATAAGAGCATCAACGAAAACCGCGCCACCGTGAAAAAATATTGGGGCGTTGGGCAGCGCAAGGATGCACTTCGCAATGCGGATTTCGTTGTCAATGCCATTCAGGTCGGTCTTTACGACCCCTGCACCATCATCGACTTTGAAATCCCCAAGAAATACGGTCTTCGTCAGACCATTGCCGACACACTCGGAATCGGCGGTATCTTCCGCGGAATGCGCACCATTCACGTAATGAAGGATTTCGCAAAGGACATCGAAGAGGTTTGCCCCAACGCATGGTTCCTTAATTACACCAACCCCATGGCAATTCTGACCGGATACATGCAAAGATATACCAATGTAAAAACCGTTGGTCTTTGCCACAGCGTTCAGGTATGCGTAAAGCATTTGCTTCCCGCTCTTGGTATGGAAGACAAGATCGAGGGCTCGATCCACAAGATTGCAGGTATCAACCATATGGCATGGCTGTTGGAAATCACTGATAAGGACGGAAATGACCTCTACCCCGAGATCCGCCGACGCGCTAAGGAAAAGAATGCAACCGAAAAGCACACCGATATGGTGCGCTATGACTACATTGACAAGCTGGGCTACTATTGTACCGAAAGCAGCGAGCACAACGCCGAGTACAATTCCTTCTATATCAAACCCAACCGTCCTGATCTGATCGAAAAATTCAACATTCCGCTGGACGAATATCCTCGCCGTTGTATCCGTCAGATCGAAAGATGGAAGAACCAGAAGGAAGAATTGATGGCAGGCGGCAACGTAAAGCACGAGCGCTCCAGAGAATATGCTTCGCACATCATGGAAGCAATCATGACCGACAAGCCCTATAAGATTGGCGGCAACGTCATCAACAACGGACTGATCCCCAATCTGCCCGCAGAAGCATGCGTAGAGGTTCCCTGTCTGGTGGATGCAAATGGTATCACTCCCACCTACGTCGGCAACCTTCCTCTGCAGCTTGCGGCAATGAACTCCTCCAATATTTACCCGCAATTGCTGACGATCGAGGCTGCGCACACCGGATCTCGTGAGGCACTTTATCAAGCCGCAATGATGGAGCCGCACACGGCAGCGGAGCTTTCGACCGATGAAATCGTTGCTCTTTGCAATGAGTTGATCGAAGCACACACCAATGCAGGATACCCCATCTTTTAAATCCGTTTCTTTGTAAAATGAAAAATAACAAAGGGGCTGTTACACGCAAATGTAACAGCCCCGGTTGTATTGTCTTAAATCTCTATGTCAACAAAAACGGGATGATGGTCGGAAAGCGGCATATAATATTCTTCGTAGAATCGGTCAAAGCGGCGGATCATGCCCTCGGGCGCATTGCGAACCAGAATATGGTCAATCGCACGGTCGAACGTCGAAGGCGTATAGGGCTTAAAGCCTGCGTCAAAGCAGAAATGTGTACCGTTCTCTTCGTTTACGTACTCAACCGCAATGTCGTGCGTATGAAGGAATCCACGGTTAAATGCAGCCTTCACAGCAGGAGAATCATAGTGGGCATTCAAATCTCCAACGATAAATGCGGGGCAGTTGTATTTCTTTTGTAGCTCATCTACCTTATCGATTAAGAGATCCATCTGATAAGCACGTGCCAAGGAGGAACCGGGCTGTGTAGTGTCCCCCTGCCACCACAGGTGTGTGGTTGCATAGATCAGAAGTTTTCCGTTTTCCTTTACGCGGAACACACCGATGCAGTAAGATTTTGTCTTGGAGTTATTAAAGGAGCCCTCATATCCCGGAAACTCCTCGGGATATACCAGAAATGCCGAATCCACAAGCTCAAACTTATCAGGACGATATACAATCGGTGTATCTCTTCCCCACAACAACGCATACTTCATACCTGCCTGTTGAGTATAACGAATCAGCTTATCTGCCATCATGCCTGAGCATTCCTGAATGCCGACGATATCCGGCTGAATGTCTGAAAATACTCTGGCAAAGCCGCGAACACGTACAGATGGAGAACAATCAGCACCAACAGCCTCCCATGCAGGATGCTGTGCATCGCGTCTCCACTGATTATGACTCATCAAACGCAATTTACTCATTTTTAACACCTCTTTTTTTAGTCTGATTTCAGATCTCAATGTCCACAAATGTCGGGAAATGATCCGAAAGCGGCATATAATAGTCGGGATAATAGCGGTCAAAGCGACGAACCATACCCTCGGTTCCCTCACGAACCAAAATATGGTCGATTCCGTTTACAAACGGCTTCGGATCATAGCCCTGATAGCCTCCGTTACCGCATGGATGGTGTCCGTTTGTTTCATCCTTGTATTCAACCGCGATGTCATGCGTATGTAAAAATCCTCTGGAGAAAGCAGTCTGAAGAGCGGGAGTATTGTAGCCGGCGTTTAGATCTCCAACCAAAAATGCCGGGCAGCGATACTTGCCCTGAAGCTCATCCAATTTGTCGATCAGCATTCCCATCTGATAAGCCCTTGCCAAGGAGGAGCCGGGCTGTGTTCCGTCGCCCTTCCACCACAAATGTGTGGATGCATAGATGAAAAGCTTTCCGTTCTCTTTTACGCGAAAAACACCGATGCAATAGGACTTGGTCATCGAGTTGTTAAAGGAGCCCTCATATCCGGGGAATTCCTCAGGATATACCAAAAATTCCGAATCAACAAGCTCGAATTTATCGGCACGGTAGAGGATAGGGGTATCCTTACCCCACAAAAGCGTGTAATTCATACCAAGCTCTTGTAAATGCTGAAGCAAATATTCGGTCATTTTAATGGAAATTTCCTGAATTCCAACCATATCAGGCAATGTTTCCGAATAGACACGGGCAAAGCCCCTTGTCCGCACATTGGGGGAACAATCAATGCCCTGCTCTTCCCATGCGGGAAGATTTTTGTCGCATTTCCATTGGTTATGCGTCATCAATCGAAGCTTACTCATAGTAGCACCTCACTTTTTGATTTTGATTTTATATTACGTTAATAAAACAATTCAATATTCCGTTTGATATATCCCAGCATTCTGCCGCGGATATAGCGCATATTTCCGCACACAAAATCCTTGATCTTTTCGGGATTATCGCGATAATTTTCCATAATGTATCGGAAAGCCTTTACCATTTCCTGCTCACCGCCCTGCTCCAAGGCACCGCAAAGAGAATTGACGGTTTCCTTATCTGCAGCAAACAGAAGATCCCAATACGCTGCAATATTCTTATCGGCAAGGTCATAAAGCATCTTGTAAGCCAGAAGCGGTCTGTACACGCGTCTGTATCCGAGCTTTCGATCACTTTCCAGCACATTGTTTTGCCAAAGCTGCTCTACAGACTCGCAAACCATGGTCAAAAAGAAGCTCATACGCTCATTTACAATGGTAAAGGTCAGGTTTTCAACCGGAATATTCCGCTTTTTTGCGCGATCGAACAGGAAGAAGTTCGGCTCCGCATCACGGGTGATATAAAGATAATAAACGACCAGTAAGGAAAGCACGATCATCAAGCAAGAGATCACAATTTCCAAAACGCGCTTATAAGTGGCATCTGCGTTCGGGACAAGAAGAAAAAGGATCAAAAGTGCGCCGATAAAGCTGACGGCACCGACCACGGACAAAATCAGGGGGAGTTGCTTTTTTAAATTCATAAAATCTTAAACCTTCCTTTTTCTTATATTCAAACAGCTTTTCATTACGGTTATTATACCATACAAAGCACACATTTGCAAGACAATTTTATATTTTTTTCAAAAAGATTTTCACCACCCGAGAAGTTCAACTTTTTGTCTGATTTTGAGGTATTAAGTAAATTTTTTGTTTGTATTGACAATCCCTCAAAAATATGTTAGAATATGTGTATTAAACGAAAGAAAAGGAAAAAAAGACTTTGAGTATACCAAAAAAAGAAGGAAAATTATTTCATTTCTTTGATTTCAACCGAGGAAATCAACCCGACGCCCCCGAGGAGGATACCCGTCCGACTGTAAAACGCTATTTTAAGCTCTTGGGCAGACGCTTCTGGAAGCTGGTCTCTCTGAACCTGCTGATGCTTCCCATGATCCTGCCTGTTTTGTTGCTTGTCTATCTGTATTTCGGATTTGACAAAACACCAAGTGCCGGCAACGTCATTTTCTCACAGCTGTACGGTGCCAATCTGATCGAGCAATCCACCACATCCACACTTTTGTTGGATCTGTTCGGAGCGCAATTGAATATCCCCGTGTACAGTGATATAACCACCTACATTTGGATGGGCGTCTGCATCGTCTTTTTGTTGGTCACATTCGGTTGGCAAAACGTAGGGGCATCTTATATTTTGCGAAGCATGGTGCGCGGCGAGCCCGTATTTCTCTTCTCGGACTATTTCTATGCGATCAAGCGTAATCTCAAGCAGGGATTTTTTCTGGGTGTGATCGACCTTGTGGTCATGTTTCTGTTGGTGTTTGATCTGATGTATTTCGGATCCATGCCAAGCTCCTATTGGATTAACGTTTGCTATTATGCAATATTTGCCCTTGTATTTTTATATTTCTTTATGCGTTTCTATCTCTATCTGATGCTGGTAACCTTTGATCTGAGCATCAAAAAGCTCTTTAAAAACGCATTGATCTTTACGGTTTTGGGATGGAAACGCAATCTGTTGGCCGTTGTCGGAATGGCGGTTATCACGTCGATCAACGTTGTGCTGTTCCCGATCTTTGCCATGACTCCGCTCGGAATCGCAATTCCATTGATCCTTCCCTTCCTCTATTACCTTGCAGTAACTTCATTTACCAGCGCGTTTGCGGCATATCCCATCATCGACCGCTATATGATCGAGCCATATCGGAGCAATCAAGATGATGAAGAGGAATATGAAGAAACCGATGTTTAATACAGGTGTTTTTCAGTTAAAAAGCGCGTAAAAATATTAAAAAAGATGGTACGTATGCAAAAAAAGCCTACGTACCATCTTTTTTCAGGCAAGACCGAGCAGTTGACTTACCGTGACGGGCTCATATCCAAGCTCCATAAGCCTCGGCAACAAGATTTCAAGTGCCTCGGGTGTATGGCTTTGCCGCCCAATATAATCGTGCATCAAAATAATATCTCCGGGTGAAATGTTGGAAAGAACACTCTGCACGATCTGCTCGGTATTTTTGTGTTCCCAATCACGCGTATCGAGACTCCATAAAATCAAAGTATAGTCCTGATCCTCTGTGCAATGCTCCACATACGTGTTCACCGCGCCCTCGGGGGGACGGAAGAGGTGCGGTCGGTATTCGCAAAGCTCCTCCAAGGCGTCCTCACAAAGCCCCACCTCTTTCATGATCTCATTCTGATTCAGCTTTGCAATATGGGAATGTGAAAACGTGTGATTCCCGACCTCATGACCTGCCGCAAGAACATTTCGTGCAACATCCGGATAGTTTAAAACATTGACCCCAACCATGAAAAAGGTGGCTTTTACCTCGTAACGGCCCAAAATTTCCAAAATCCGATCGGTCAGATACGGATGAGGACCGTCATCGAAGGTGATCGCGATTTTCATGGAGTCGGTCTTGACCGATCGGTAGACCTCTGTCTGTGCATCGGCAAAAATCCAACACGTATGAAAAATCAGACTGCATACACATACCATGGACAGCCATCGCAAACCTCTTTTTCCTTGCATATTAGACACCCGAAGCTGTCAATTCATCAAGAGTGCCAAAGCGGTAGCCCTCCGCCTTCAAGGTGCGGATGACATCACCAAGGATCGCGGCATTTGTTTGGGACGTGGGATGCAAAAGCATCACCTCTCCGTTGTGAAAATTTTCCAAAATCACCTTCTTAGCGGATTCTGCGGGCATTTGCTTCGTACTGTCCCAGTCGGGATAAGCAAAGCTCCAAAAAATGGT
>JAZOPW010000144.1:0-2274 GCA_045655785.1 Eubacteriales bacterium | reverse complement strand
CAGGTCGTTGAGACGGTTGATCGACTTCTTGATGGTTTTAAAGTTCGTCATCATGCCGCCGGGCCAACGAACGTTTACATAGTACATGCTGCAACGGGTAGCCTCTTCCTTGATGGCTTCGGCAGCCTGCTTCTTGGTACCTACGAACAGAACAGTACCGTTGTTTTCGGAAAGCTCACGAACGTAGTTGTAAGCCTCGTCAAACTTCTTCACCGTTTTCTGAAGGTCGATGATATAAATACCATTTCTCTCGGTGAAGATGTACTCTTGCATCTTCGGGTTCCATCTTCTGGTGTGGTGTCCGAAATGAACACCTGCTTCAAGCAACTGCTTGATAGAAATAACAGACATTTCAATGTCCTCCTTCGGTTTTTCCACCACCGCAACACATTGCCAAAACCGCTTTTGCGGCACCGTTGCAACGCTCGTCCGGTGTGTGTAATATTTATTTTGCGCCGTTTTTGCACACATTTGGTGCATGTCAGCGCAATTACATCAAATTATATCACATCTTTTATTATTTTGCAACATCAAATTTGATTGTTTACATTTTTTTTACATTTCAATTCTACAACGAAGCATTTTTTCCATATTGAGACGGAATCTGACCTGTCACGGAGTGAAATACCTCATTAAAGGTTCGGATGCTTTGAAACCCACATCTCATTGAAAGCTCTGTCATAGTCAGGTTCTCGTCCTCTAACAATTGGATTGCTTTATCCACCCGATGCTCATTGATAATCTTCTTGATACGGATATTATAATTTTGATTCAGGATTCTGGATAAATAATGGTATTCATATCCAAACTCTTGTGCGATGCTTTCCAGGGTGATATCCTCACAAAAATGAGTCTCAATATAATCCAATACGCGACAGATCAGAAGATCGTTTTTTGTTTTCCGTTCTTCAAGCCTGATCTGCTTTAAATATTGATCACACACTGCGTACAGGCAAGCTTTTTTCATTAGCATTGAAGTTTCTCCAAGAATAAAATTTTGTCTTAAAAGATCGTCGATCTCATCCTCCAAGCGGAATATTGGTGTACTTCCCTGTTTGTCCTTGATAAAGGATGCAAATTCGGGTACAAAGTCCTCTGAAAAGACCAATACCCAAGCCAGAGCATCGTTGCCAACGGTAAAGGAATGAATCTGATTGGAGAGGATCATGGCACACACGCCTGTTGGAACGGTCATCTCATTTTCGTTTACGGTAAGTAAAATCTCACCTTGTAAAGCATATATCAATTCCAGATTTTTGTGAAAGTGCGTCTGCCAATTGGTATTGTTATAGGTGTATGCATTATAATTATTATTTCCGTATGAGTTGTGACCTTGATGAATGAGTTTGATCATGTCCAACCTCCAAAAGATAATTTTCTGCCAATATTATATAATAAAATTCTTTCAAAATCAAGAGTATTTCATTATAATAGTAGCAGTTGATTCATTTTTTTGCAGGAAGGTGGTTTTTATGATCGAAGGAACCGTGTTCTCAATCGAAGAATTTTCGGTATACGACGGCCCCGGAATTCGCACAACCGTATTTCTAAAGGGATGTCCGATGCGCTGTATGTGGTGCCACAGCCCGGAAGGCCAAATCTTCTCTCCTCAATTGGTACGTTCTCCCAATGGATGTCTTTCTTGCGGTAACTGTCTCAAAAAAGGCAAAGAGATGACCGGAAAAGAACAGCTTGTACGGGAAAGCATTGCGGTATGTCCGCGCAATCTCATTCGCGAGGTAGGAGAAGCATATTCTCCCGAGGAACTGGTCAGCAAGCTTTTAAAAAATGCTTCCATCTTAAATGCAAGTGGCGGCGGAGTCACCTTTTCTGGAGGCGAACCCTTGGCACAACCCGATTTTCTGAATAATTGCCTTTTCGCTCTTGACGGCAAGCTTCACCGTGCCATTCAGACAAGCGGCTTTTGCGCGTCCGCCATATTTGAGGAAACCTTAAAAAACTGCGATTACGTTTTATTTGATTTAAAGTTGATGGACGCAGAAAGGCACCGTTATTTTTGCGGTGCTGATAATAAAAACATATTGCAAAATTACCGTTTGTTAGCAGCATCTGGAAAGAATTTTATTACACGGATACCTGTGATCCCCACGGTAAACGATTCCATCGAAAACATGAGGGCAACTGCTGAATTTATGCTTGAAAACAAAGCAAGAAATTTGGAGCTTCTCCCCTATCACAAAATGACGGGAAGCAAGTACGCCATGACGGGACGGAAATACGCCCCCGAATTTGATGAAACAAAAACACCCGATA
>JAZOPW010000143.1:0-2105 GCA_045655785.1 Eubacteriales bacterium | reverse complement strand
TATTGTTTTGTTCCATGATTTCTCCTTTCGCCGTCAAACAATCGTATCGGCGCGCTTTTCGCTTTCTCTAAATGCCGGGCGCATATTCTCAATTTCGCCGCGTCCAAGGCCGCATTTAGTTGCAACCGATTCCCAATTGTTTTTAACAGTCGTCAATATGTCTCTTGCGTACTGCTTGGCTGCTTCGTCGTCAATGCTGTAATACTTTGCGGTTTCAATAGCAAGGTCAATCGAAATGGATGCATCGGTAGTATCCACGCAGAGCGCGAGCTCGTTGCCGTAAGGCACGGGATTGACGTCGTAGAGAGGGGATAACTGCCATCCTCCGTTTATGAGAACAAATCCGTGGTTACGGAGATGGTCGTCCGTGTTGGATATTGCCATGCTGAAAACGATTCGCTTCCAAAGCTCGATAAGATCAGCTTTAACATTGGTGCCGTATGCTTTGATTAAATCTACGATGTCAAGATAAGAGGCATCGTGGTCGCCGTCTTGCCTGCCGAGCATCGTCATAGCAGAGGCAAAGTGAATACGCTTATTTTCATCTCTGTCAAACCGTTTTACCAAAAAGGTACTGCCGAGTGTTGAAAACTTTTCAAGTTTTGCTTCGGGTACGTTCAAGCCACACATCTTTGCGAGTTCGTGTGCAACTTTTTCCCACGCACCCACATTCGAGGTGTCCTTACGCGAGGGGAATTTTGCGATCCAAAGGTTTCCGTCGGGATCCTGTACGGTAGCTTTGGGACGCGCACCGCCGAGAGAAGAACCGGGGCGGAGAAGTTGATTGAGCCATTTGTCAATCAATGCGTTCTCGTCTTTTTCAAATTCTCGTGAGGCTTGCTCCAAGGTTCTAAGCGTTGCCCACGGTGGTGCGGCAGTTTCTTTGTCGTCGGAAAGAAAAGCACCGCCATCCTCCAAGGCAAAACGAAGCGCGCCCATTCTGCTCTCGTCATAAACGCCAAGCAAATAATCGCTATCCAAAAGCTTATTGGGTTTTCTGTCATCCTTGTCTGCGTTTAGCTTTTCACGGCGTTCCATCAAAAGTCGTCCCCAACGGTCGGGTGATGAATCCGAAAAAATGCCAAATGTGGATTTGCCGGTAGCAGGGAATTGTCTTCCCTTAACCAGAGATAAATCGGGGTCTAACATGAGCATTTGTGATGTGCAGGCATCCGCTAAAAAAGCAGGATCAAATTGAAAAGAGGAATGCTCGCCACCTCGGATACTATCGATAAACAAGGTTCCTAATTTTCTTGGAGTATCGGAACACCAATTTTCATATACGTATATTTTCTTTTCCATAAGCGAATCTCCTTAGTGCTTTTTTGGAGCGCGTCGGCGTACAGGTAATTCAAGGTCCTGTAATGTTCGTCCAAACTCGTCGTTCTTTGCCACAAGTAAAAAATCATTGTCCATATTTCCTAGCGCATGCAATACAGCGGCGTAGATTCCGATAGCAACGGAAGGACTGCCTTTTTCAACATTCCAAAGCGTTGCGCGGCTGATGCCGGCACGCTCGGCTACAAGCTCTGTGGATAGGCGGCGGCGCAATCTTGCAAGCTTTATCTGCTCGCCCATCTGTTCAAGTATTTCTGCGGTTTTCGGCGAAACCGTAACTCCTCGTTTGTTCATAGTATATCCCTCCTAACATTTATTATTATAAACTATTTTTGATATTTTGTCAATAATAATAAACGTTATTTTTTGAAAAATATAATTTGAAATAATACTTGAACTATTTGTCTCTATCACATTGAAAGTAATTTTGAAAAGTCTCCTTTGTTTTTCAATTTTTTATGTGTAGGAAACTGTTTTTTATCGTTTTTATTCATTTTTCGCTTGGAAATCGATAAAAAAACTTCAAAATTTGGAAGATAGTTATTTTTTCTGGTACTATTTAGTATCATTTAGTGATAACTAGCCCGGAATGTCTCCTTTATCTACAAAAGTCGAATTTTGTCGACTTTACCCCAACTGACCCGAATATCTTTTTCTAGCCGTTTTTGCTTTTTCTAGCCCTTTCTGCTACGCAAAAACGGCTTTTTCATACTCTCGTGCACTCTTGAAGTCGGAGGCCAAGCGGTCTTAGGAAGACAACATTCACA
>JAZOPW010000142.1:0-2229 GCA_045655785.1 Eubacteriales bacterium | reverse complement strand
ATTTTAAGCGTGATTGCAGAGAATAATCTGATTCGTTTTTCGTCTGTCAAGCGTGCGGTCGGCACGTGGCTCGGTATTCTGACGGAGGAATGCCGTGATTTGGAACGTGTCAGTGAAAAGAGCGTTCGACTCATTATCGATTGCCTTGAAAGTGAAGCTGTACGCGAGCAATGTCTTGAATCCGAGGACGCGATGAAGGTGTATATTGCGCTTTGGAGCTACGGTCTTGACGATATCGATAATGCCGTTCAAAAAATTGTTGATATCGCGGGAAATGGGTCTGATCATCAACTGCTCGTTGCAGGCTATTTCGCCGCCAATCTCGATTTGCCTTCTGTATCGAATCAAATTGCCAAGATCGTGTTGAAAAAGCATTACGCCAAAGACAACATCCTTGCTATTTGGCTTCCTCGCTTTATACCCACGGGTTCCTCCGTTTTGTGGGAAGCCGTCAGAAACAATCTGCCGGTCGGGTATGGCACGTGGTTTGACAGCAAGGAAGAGATCGATGAGCATTATCGATTGATCAAAAAGATATATGCGGAGTTTTCAGGTAAAACCAAAACCTTCTCGCCTTGCGTTTTTTCGTGGTATGAAGCTAAAATTTCCAAAAGCGATCTGGCAGAAACTCTGTGTACCTTGGCGGCCATGTCAGGTGAGAAACAAAAGATCGACGAAGCCTGCGAATGGGTAAAAGAATGTAATCCCGACCAGCGGCAAACGTATTTCACCGCCTTGTTGCGCAACCCAAAGACGGCACTCCAACGCAAAACCGCGCTGGAAGGACTTTCGGATAGGGAATCGAGTACCCGCAGATCCGCCTACGAGATCGCCTCAAAATTAAGGCTGTCGGACGAGGAATATCAATCAATCGAAGAATACCTGCGCTTCAAGGGCGCGGATATCCGCAAGTACGTCATGGAGCTTTTGCTTGGTCAAAACGATACGGAGCTGTCCTCTTGCATCTCGCGTCTTCTTGACAGCAGCAAAGAGGAAGTTCGCCTTGCGGCACTCGATATGCTTATACAGCTAAAAAAAGATGAGAAGCGCAAAAAAATTACAGACTCCTTTGCAAGTGTGCTGTCAGAAAGGGCAAAGGCGGAAAATCTTCCTTCCAAGGAAAAAATCTTGCTTGACTCGCTCGTTCCAGTGGCAACCGAAATGAGCGCAGAGCTGCCTGCGTTGTTTTCGGAAGAGGATAACTACCTTCCAACGGAATTTGACGCAGACTATATTGAACTTTGTGCTAAAACCTTTGCGGAATATTTCCCCGAGTCAAAGCTGCCCGAGCTGATCCGCGGCAAAAAAGGAGGATTTAACCTCTTTGGAAAGATCAAATCGGCTCTGACCGATAACGTTGCTTGCAAATCAGCCATCGTTGCCGCTATGGATTTGATGTCGCTTTCCCAATTGATCGAAGCCAATAAAACCGTCCCGTTTGAGAATATGTGGGGAGAAACCGCTCTTTTGGGCAATGTGTCGTATGTCATTCATTTTCGTGGAAAAGACGGCGATATCCCACTCAAGGAGCTTTGGCGGGAGTGGGTCGAAAAGAATGGGATAACAAATCAGCGCCTTGTTTGTGCGATGGTGCTGTACCGCGCATATAAGCAAAAAACACGCTATTCCGAATCTTGTGTTGATTCGATCAGAACGGTATTCGGAACAGGATTTGAATACGGAAAAGAGCTTCCTTACTCTGCCATCATTGGAAGAATTCTTGCTTATCTGAGTAAAGCCCTGCCGTCAGATGAAATCACTCGTCTGGCCTGTGCGCTTACAATCTGGTTTATTCGTTGTGTCCCAGATGACATGGTGATGGTTTCAGCACCGACGCAGGAAAAACTGCCCCCTCGACTTGAAATGGCGCATCTTCTGGCGCACGATCAGCTGGGCTTCATCTATGGCTTTCTGAATTGTAAAAACGACGAAGACTTGAAACATACGTTCCCGTTGGCTGTTGCATCCGCCGAGCGGTGCGTATCAGCGTATGAGAAACTCCCCGTGCAAGAGGAATATCGGGTGGGAAGCATCACCTATCACGTGGGAAAAGGCGATTCAAGAAGCCTTCATGCCCCTTATGAAAAGCGATACGAGATGAGGGACAAAGCTCTTGTCGGCGTGAATGCATATTTGTTTGCAGCACATCAAGGTATTATTACCGAATCCCAACTGTACAAATTCTTGCTTGATCCCGATAACCTGATCGAATCCGTGCAAATCGTGAGC
>JAZOPW010000141.1:0-9843 GCA_045655785.1 Eubacteriales bacterium | reverse complement strand
CCGTTCGGCTTCCAAATGCGTAAAACCGTAACCCAAAATGTGTATACCATGTCCTTACACAAATTGTTTACAATCTTACTCTTGACACAAGCCCCCACCCTACGAATGAAATCCCACGTTTGACGCCCAAAGTTGCCGAGGGAAAACTATCGTTTGAAGCGGTCAGGGTCTTGGCGGTGCCTGACCGCTAGCGGGAGCTATTGTTAATCTGAAGCGCATTAAAGTTAAAAAAACAGTTTAGAAAAATGTTTTAAAAGTTCTTGAATGGGGTGAAACGTGCAAGCACGTTGGGAAACTTCTTCCAAGAAGTTTCCCAACAAAAAATACTCGTTTATCTTTAAAACAATCCCGAAATTTTGCCGTTCTCGTCGACGTCAATGCGTTCGGCGGCGGGAACCTTGGGAAGTCCGGGCATGGTCATGATGTCGCCCGTCAGTGCGACCACGAATCCTGCGCCTGCGCTGACCTTGACGTTACGCACGGTAACAGTAAAGCCCTCGGGCGCGCCAAGCTTGGTCTGATCGTCAGAGAAGCTGTATTGCGTCTTCGCCATGCAAACGGGACAATGGTCAAAGCCAAGAGAGGTCAGCTGTGCGATCTGCTTCTTTGCGGCAGGCAGGAAGGAAACGCCAACGCCACCGTAGATCTTTTTGACGATCGCCTCGATCTTATCCTCAATGGTACCGTCCAATTCATAGGAGAAGGTAAAGTCGCCCTTCTCTTCCTCGCACAGACGCACGACCTCACGCGCCAGAGCCTCGCCGCCCTTACCGCCTTCTGCCCATACGGTAGACAGAACCACGTTGACGCCAAGCTCACGGCACTTGCGAATGACCAGATCGATCTCCGCGTCGGTGTCTGTCGGGAAACGGTTGACCGCGACCACACAAGGAAGCTTATATACGTTGCGAATGTTGGAAACGTGACGGAGCAGGTTCGGAAGTCCTTTTTCAAGTGCTTCGAGATTTTCACCGCCAAGCTCGGTCTTCGGCACACCACCATGCATCTTGAGCGCGCGAATGGTTGCTACCATGACAACAGCCGACGGCGTGAGTCCTGCCATACGGCACTTGATGTCAAGGAACTTTTCGGCTCCGAGATCAGCACCAAAGCCTGCCTCGGTCACGGCATAGTCGCCAAGCTTCATTGCCATGCGGGTTGCGATCACCGAGTTACAGCCGTGCGCGATATTGGCGAAGGGACCGCCGTGAACCAGTGCGGGGGTTCCCTCCAGGGTTTGTACCAGATTGGGTTTGAGAGCATCCTTGAGAAGTGCCGCCATGGCACCAACCGCACCAAGCTGACCTGCGGTTACAGGCTTTTCATCATAGGTGTACGCCACCACGATGCGGGAAAGACGTTCTTTGAGATCGGTGATCGAGCTTGCAAGGCAGAAAACCGCCATGATCTCGGATGCCACCGTAATATCATATCCATCCTCGCGCGGAACACCGTTGACACGTCCGCCCAAGCCGTCGGTCACAAAACGAAGCTGACGGTCATTCATATCCACACAACGCTTCCAGGTGATGCGTCTGGGGTCAATATTGAGCGCATTGCCCTGATAGATATGGTTGTCCAGCATAGCAGCCAACAGGTTGTTTGCCGCACCGATTGCGTGGAAGTCACCCGTAAAGTGCAGGTTGATGTCCTCCATCGGGACAACCTGCGCCCAACCGCCGCCTGCGGCTCCGCCCTTGATACCAAACACGGGACCCAAGGACGGCTCGCGCAGAGCCACCATTACGTTTTTGCCGATGCGCTTCATACCGTCGGCAAGACCGATGGTTGTTGTGGTCTTACCCTCGCCCGCAGGAGTGGGGGTAATTGCCGTTACAAGGATGAGCTTGCCATCCTTACGGGGGCTGTCCTTCAGCAACGAGTAGTCGATCTTTGCCTTGTACTTACCGTACTGCTCCAGATAATCGTCACCGATCCCCGCCGTTTTTGCGATCTCGACAATCGGCTTCATTTCGACCGATTGCGCAATTTCAATATCCGTCATCATGTTCGTTTTCCTCCCGAACCGTCATTATTTACCTTAATATCATACCACATTTTTCCCTTTTTGTCCATAGGTTTTGATAAAAAAGTGTACGTTATGAAATATCAACTTTATTCTCAACAATATTTCCTTAATTTTTCTATTACCTTCTTTGGAATATTCTTGCTCATATATCCTCCTACCAGCATACAAAAAGGTGCGCAACCGAAGCCACGCACCGAAAAACGTCAACTCCAATTGTCGCCAAACAAAAAACTAATGATACGGAAAACACCATACACAAATTAGCGGAATCAACGTTTTTACCATTATTCACTAATTTGTGTAAAAAAATCAAAAGGGTATAAAACCCCTTATAAAAATAAGGCGTTCTCCTTAAAATCATGATTCGTTTTTTGTTTGGCAGATACATTATATCACATTTTCCCCGTTTTGTCCATAGGTTTTGGTAAAAAAATGTTTATTTACATACCTATATATCTGTATGAGTATACACCAAAAAAAGTAGGTTGTAAGATAGGTATATATCTGATAAAATATATACAGAAAGAGAGGGATCACAATGGTAAAGCTAACGATAGATAAATATTTGGACGAGCATGGCATCACGCGATATGAGTTAGCCAAGCGGACCGAGGTCAAATTTCAAACGATCGACAATTATTATAAAAATCGAGTGATTCGGTATGACAGCTATATTCTGGACAGAATCTGCTCCGCATTGGGCTGTGAGTTAAGCGATATTTTGGTATATCAAAAAGAGGAAAAACCGTAATGGTCTTTCCTCTTTTTCACATCAAAACAGTCAATACTAAATTACACCCGATACCGTAGCGTCCGCATGGCGTTCAGTATTGC
Source organism: Eubacteriales bacterium (assembly GCA_045655785.1). Classification (GTDB taxonomy): domain Bacteria; phylum Bacillota; class Clostridia; order Oscillospirales; family CAG-272; genus UMGS1865. Next base: position 6,980 of record JAZOPW010000141.1, on the reverse strand, counting down.
GATGACTGCTACTCCAACATCGGCAAAGGTCGCCGCCCACATGTTGGTCAGGTTAAAGACACTCAAAATCAAGAACAACGCCTTAATTCCAAGCGCAAACAGGATATTCTGCCATACGATGCGGCGTGTAAAGCGCGAAATGCGGATGGCGGCGGTGATCTTGGACGGTTGATCATCCATCAGCACCACGTCTGCCGCCTCTATTGCGGCGTCCGAGCCAAGCGCACCCATGGCAATTCCCACGTCAGCGCGCGCCAGCACAGGGGCATCGTTGACCCCGTCCCCCACAAACACCAACGTACCGTGACTTTCTTGCAGCAGTTCCTCCACGTGCTTGACCTTGTCGGCAGGCAACAGCTCCGCGCGATATGCATCGATCCCAAGCCCCTCTGCGACCGCCTTGGCAGCTTCCGCTCGGTCTCCCGTCAGCATCACGGTGCGACGCACTCCCGATGCTCGCAAGCCTGCCACCGCATCAGCCGCGTCAGCCTTGAGCGTGTCAGATATGACAATTGCGCCAAGGTAACGTCGGTCAGCGGCAACATAAACCACCGTTCCAAAGGACTCTACAGACGCAAAATTGATCTTTTCCTGCATCATCAATGACGCATTTCCAACCAACACCGACCTTCCGTCGATCTCGGCTGACACACCCTGCCCCGGGATTTCCCACGCAGTCCTTTGCGAATACAGGGGCAAGCCCTCCGCGCGGCATGCGTCACGCAATGATTGAGCAATCGGATGATTGGAGTGTTGCTCCGCGGATGCGCACAGGCGCAACAGCTCTGCCTTTTCCACTCGATCGGTCGGCTGAACTGAGGTTACCGAAAAGGAGCCCTCGGTCAGTGTTCCGGTCTTATCAAACACCACGGTGTCGGCTTTGGCAAGTGCCTCCAGCCAATTCGCGCCCTTGACAAGAACCCCGTGCCGCGACGCACAGCCCAATCCTCCAAAATAGGAAAGCGGCACCGAAATGACCAGCGCGCAAGGACAGGACACCACCAAAAAGATCAGCGCGGTCTGCAGCCATCTCTGCCACTCACCCGTGGCAAGGGACGGAATCAAAGCCAACAGCACCGCACACACCACCACGGCAGGCGTGTACCAATGTGCAAATTTGGTGACGGCGTTTTCGGCTTTCGACTTCACCAATGCCGAGTTTTCCACCAGCTCCAAGATCTTGGAAACCGTCGATTCCCCAAATGGCTTGGTCACTCGGATATGCAAAAGACCGCTGATATTGACACAGCCGCTGATGACCTCATCCCCCGCGTCCACCTCACGCGGAATCGACTCTCCCGTAAGTGAGAGCGTATTCAATTCGCTTCTTCCCTCGGTGACCACACCGTCCAGCGCGATCCGCTCTCCGGGTCTGACCACAAGGATCTCCCCCACCGATACATCATCGGGGTCAACGACAAGCTCCTCACCGTCTCGTGCCACACGCGCTTCGTCGGGGCGAATGTCCATCAATGCCGCAATCGAGCGTCGGCTCTTCCCCACTGCAATACTTTGGAAAAGCTCGCCCACCTGATAAAACAGCATCACAAATACCGCTTCGGGGTATTCCTGCAGAGCAAGCGCCCCCACGGTGGCAAGACACATCAAAAAGTTTTCATCCAGCAGCTGTCCGTGCGCGACGTTCAGGACGGCTTTTCGCCATACGTCCCATCCCACCAAAGCATACGGAATGAGAAAAAGCGGAAGTCGGACGTACCATAACTTCGGCAAAAGATTTCCGATCCACAGTCCTCCCAAAAGGATCAGCATCGCCCCCGACAGTAGAATGCGAAGGAGTGCTTTTTGTTGTGATTTGGAAAGCTTCATATACATAGTGCTCCGTTTCTTACTTGACGATCACCGAGCAATCGGAGTCCACGCGCTTGACCGCGGCACAAGCCTGCTTAACAGCCTCGTCCCACTTGTCATCGTCCGCCTCCAGCACCAGCTTTTGTGCGAAAAAGCTGACCGTCGCGCCGGTCACGCCGTCGATCTTCAGAATCGCCTTTTCCATTTTCGCCGCGCAATTCGCGCAATCCAAATTATCCATTGCAAATGTCTTTTTCATGATGATCAATTCCTTTCAAATTAAAAATTATTTATGATCCAATATTCCGAATTCTCATTCGCGGATGTGATCCATTCCCTGCGCCAGAATCGAGTGAATGTGATCGTCCGCCAAGGAATAATATACGGTCTTGCCCGCTCTGCGGAATTTAACCAGGCGTGCCTGCTTCAAAAGCCGCAATTGATGCGAGATTGCAGAGAGGTTCATGCCCAGCATCTCGGCAATGTCGCAAACGCAAAGCTCGGTCTCATACAAAACGTACAGAATGTGAATGCGTGTGCTGTCGCTGAAGATCTTATACAGATCCGCAAGGGCGAACAGCTCCTCTTCGTTTGGCATCATCCCGTCCGCGTGCGCGATCCGATCGGGGTGAAGCTCCTCGCATACGCACTTTGGCGCAATTTCCTTCATCTCTTTTCCTCCTTTTCTAAACACTTGAACAGTTGTTCAAGTGTTATTTTATCAAAAACCATTCTGTTTGTCAATAGATTGGCAAAAAAAAAGACTGCCCCAATTTCAAAAAATTGAGACAGTCTTTTTTCGTGCCTTATTTCAGGTCATTTTTCTTTCCGTTTGCAATTACGGCAACCATGCCGCCAAGAGCGAACAGGGCAATGACGTTGGGGATCACCATCAGCTGATTAAACATGTCGGTCAGCTCCCAAACAAGATCGTTGGACAGGAAGGAGCCCAACACCACAAATGCCAAGGAAATGAGCGTGTACGGCACCACAGCCTTTTTACCGAACATATACACAATGTTCTGCTTTCCGAAGAAATACCAACCCACAATGGTGGAAAAAGCAAAGAAAAGCAAGCAGACCGCAACAAAGCTGTTACCAAAGGTTGAACCGAAGGAGGAGGCAAACGCCGCCTGTGAAAGATTGGTTTTGGTCAATGCAGTCAACGCACTGTTATAGCCGTTTGCAAGCTCTCCGCCTGTGGTATAGAATACGATGATAACCGTCAGCGCGGTCAGAGTCAGCACCACAAACGTATCGATAAACACGCCGATCATAGCGGCAACGCCCTGATCGTGCGGCTTGTCTACCTTTGCCACCGCATGCGCATGAGGAGTCGAGCCCATACCTGCCTCATTGGAGAACAGACCTCGCTTTGCGCCCTGACTGATCGCGGTTTTTAATGCATAACCGATTCCGCCACCGATGATCGCGGTTGGTTGGAATGCGTACTTGAAGATCAAAGCAAATGCCTCGGGCAGCTTGGCAATGTTGACGATCAGAAGTGCAAGACAGCCAACGATGTACAGGCACGCCATAATCGGAACCAGCTTTTCGGTAACCGATGCAATGCGTTGCAGACCGCCAAGGAAGATCAAGCCTGCCGCCACGGCAACAATAATGCCGCAGATCCATGTAGGAATCCCGAAGGCATTGTTACATGCCTCTCCGATCGAGTTCGACTGTACCATGCATCCCATAAAGCCGAGTGCCAGCACACAGGCAATCGAGAAGAACACGGCAAGGCACTTTCCAAACACCCCTTTAAAAGCTGTGCGGATATAGTAAACGGGACCGCCCAGCACCTCGCCGTCCTCGGTAAGAACCTTTGTTTTCTGAGCCAGAACTGCCTCGGCGTAAATGGTTGCCATGCCGAAAAACGCGATGATCCACATCCAGAAGATCGCACCGGGGCCGCCGACAAGGATCGCACCGCACGCGCCCACGATGTTACCCGTTCCAACCTGCGCCGCAATGGCGGTTGCAAGTGCCTGGAAGGAGCTCATGCCGCTTTTTCCGTGCTTTTCACCGTTGAGTTTGATACCGCCAAAGACGCGCTTCATTCCTTCACCGAAGCAACGCACCTGTACAAAACGGGTACGGACGGTAAAATAGATGCCCACTCCGACCAAAAGCACGATCAGGATGTAGTCGGAAAGGTAGCCGTTGATTGTCTGCACAGCCCGAAGCAGAGTATTCATGAATTGTTCCATAGTCATATGGTCCTTTCTGTTTATTTCCCATTTCCGACGGTAAAAAAAGAGGAACAGCCAAACAGCTGCTCCGGAGAAAATGACAAACACGCCCCCAAAACGGAGGCTATGTATTGGCTCTGTCCTTTTGCCTGAGAGATTCAGCTTTCGCCTTGCACCTTCGGCACCCTTTTCGGGCTTCTCCAGAGTTCCCTGAGCGATTAGTCGCATCCTTTCGGATTCCTGAGAGTTTTGCTCCTTCGGCAGGTGCCATTCGACACCACTTTCCTGACCGCGTGAACGGGTATTCAATTTGATGCGAGTATTATACCATACTGACCGACAAATGTCAACAGTATTTTCAAAATTCTCAAATTTTATGCAATCATAGCAGGACAAGAGTGCCGATGTGTGAATTTTTATGTAGAAAAACGAATCAATCCGCGCAAATTCTCGTGTAACGGACGCTCCACCACGGCAGAATGGTTGCGGTAATTCCCTACTGCAACGTCCATCGTAGCGTCATTGACCGCAAGCACGATCCCCATCAAGGGCGGTCTTCCCTCTCGCTCCTCGAAAATCACAAGGTCTCCCTCCTCGGGCAGCTCGGCAAAGCTGTGCCAAAGACCAATCTTGGGAAGTCTGGCATAGTCCTCCCATGCCCCCACCGACGCAAAGCTCGCACGCACGCGTGGATCGGGATAGCGCACGGGCAGACCGACGCCCGCAAGCTCGGCACACAAAAAAGCAAACGCGCCGCTCCAATCCTCATTCAAAATCTCCAATGTAACCGACGGATCCGCCTCAAACAGCTCCGCCAAGGGTTGCAGATTGCCGATCGCCGCCTCGGTGTTTCCGTGGTAATTCTTGCGAGACTCTTCTCGCGCGATCTCTGCCAGCCTTTTGTTCATCCTTCTGCTCCAATCCATCAAATCTTTTTTACAAATCTTTTTTATATTGTAACATATTTTGTTTGGGATTGCAACAGAAAACCTCTTTTTTTCGTGTTTTTTGATCCTGTTTGAGAGCATTTTCTACTATTATTTATAATGTAATGGGATTTTGGAAGAAAAAACGGAAAGATTTTCAAAAAAATGTTGACATGTAAACATATTTGTGGTATAATAATAAAAGTTATGTTCACAGGTAAACATGAATGACTCATGTTTGGGAAGGAGGTAACACAAGCATCCAATGATTCCGGATCGATTTTATAAGTTTGTTCAACTGATCGATGGAATACAAAAATGTATCCATCGCATCAAATTCGATTTCGCACCCTATTTTGGAGTTAAGAGCGTGCATATGTTCTGGATCTATGAGCTTCAGGCACATCCCGAGGGTTTGACCTCTGCCGAGCTTGCAGGAAAAAGCATGATCTCGCGTTCACTTGTATCGCGTGAGATCGAATGCCTGCGGAGCAACGGGTATATCGTCCTTCACGAAACGGCACGCGGAAAGCGAAAAAATTACAACTCACGCATTACCTTGACCGAAAAAGGCAAGCAGCTTGCCAACCATATCCGAAGTGAGGCACTCAACGTGCAAAGCCGCGTCAATGAGGGCATCAGCGAAGAGGAATTGACCTCCTTCTATCGGACGCTGGAGAAATTTTATGCCAACTTTCAAACCATCATCCGAGAGGGTGAGGACTTTGAAAACGATCCCTGTTCCCCACTATCCTCGAGCGATGCCTCCCAAAATATCAAACTTATTCCCGATAATCGGGAAAACCCATTGACAAAATCAAAATAATGTTTTATAATATAGTATCAAAAACTATATTTCATCATATTTTGTAACATTTCACAACTTTTTGTAAAAAGAAAAGGAGCTATGTCGTAGCTATGAGAAATTATGTGATTTATACCGACTCCTCGGCAGACCTGAGTCTTGAAATGTCCCAAAAGCTTGGAATCCGTACGATCCAGCTTGACGTGATCATGGAGGGCGAGAGTGCCAAGCCGAACGATCAAGTGGACATCAAAGAGTTTTACGCAAAATTGCGTACCAAGAAAACAGCGACCACATCGGCTGTCGGTATTGAAAAGTTTTTGAAGGCCTTTGAGGGCGCGATCAAGGAGGGGCTTGACGTGCTGTACCTCGGCTTCTCGTCGGGACTGAGCGGTACGTTTAATGCGAGCCACGTTGCCATGCAGGAGCTGAAAGAGAAATATCCCGACAACAAGCTCTATGCCGTGGATACCCTTTGCGCCTCGATGGGTGAAGGACTTTTGGTCTATCTTGCTTGCAGACTCAAGGAAAACGGCGCGGATATCGAAACCGTAAAAACCTATGTAGAAAACAACAAGCTGAATCTTTGCCATTGGTTCACCGTTGACGACCTCTTCTTCCTCAAGAGAGGCGGACGCGTCAGCGCGGCAACTGCTGTGGTCGGCTCGCTCCTGAGCATCAAGCCTGTCATGCACGTAGACAATGCAGGTAAGCTCATCAACGTCGCCAAGGCACGCGGAAGAAAAGCCGCAATCGACATGATGTTTGAAAAAACCAAAACCACTTATATTCCCGATAAAAACGACGTGATCTTCATCAGCCACGGTGACTGCATAGAAGACGCACAATATCTTGCAAACCGCATCCGTAACGAGCTTGGAATCAAGCAAATCGAGATCAACTACGTCGGTCCCGTAATCGGCGCGCATTCAGGACCCGGTACCCTTGCAGTATTCTTCCTTGGAACAGAGAGGTAATCTGACATGAAGATCAATGGACAGCTTTTGCGGGACATGGTGATTTCTGCCGCCAATGCCCTGGATAATAACAAAGTTACCGTTAATAACATGAACGTTTTCCCGGTACCGGACGGAGACACCGGTACGAACATGGTAATGACAATGAAAAACGGTTTCAGCTCCATTAACCGCGACGCTGAAACATTGTCACATATTGCGCAAAGCTTTGCAAATGCAACCGTTTTCGGTGCGCGAGGCAACTCCGGCGTTATCCTGTCCCAGTTCT
>JAZOPW010000140.1:0-5843 GCA_045655785.1 Eubacteriales bacterium | reverse complement strand
CGGCATCAGATGAGGCAGAAACCGTTTCGGAGAAGGAAGAAATGCTACTTTATCAAGCCTATCTTGAGGAACGGGTCAGAGAAATTTGCGAATCGGTGTCGGGCGTGAGCGGTGTGCAGGTGATCGTCACCCTTTCAGGCGGCTTTGAATCGGTCTATGCTACAGAGCTTTCGGACGGAGATGAAAAATATGTGATCATAGGAAGCGGTGCGAACGCAAAAGCACTTTTTCTGACACGCGAGGCACCGCAGATCGCAGGGATCGGCGTGGTCTGCCACGGTGGCTCGGATGCTTCCATTCGTCACGAGCTGACCTCCCTGATCTCCGCAAGCCTTCGCGTTCCCACCAACCGCATTTATGTCACCGAGTCGGGTCAATGATTTTGGAAAAAATCTCACAAAAAGCATAAGATCTGCATAAACTGTTCTGCCGTCTCATATGTTATAGCGAAACAAAACACAGGAGGAATCTACCTATGAAAAAACAAATCACAGCCCTGAGCGAAGTCCCAAAAGCCAACAAATTCAAAGCCGTTGTCATGAAGCTCGGCAGACGAAATATCATTATCGCCTGCTCTGTCTTTCTGATCGGTGCCGCCGTTCTGCTCAACTGGGTCCTCTTTTCGGGCTCCAACCCCAATGACGGATATGACGGTTACGATCAGCCCAGCGGCAACATTTCCGACAGCATCAACAAGGAAGACTCCACAACCGACGCAACCAATACCTACTTCTCTGCCACACAGGTCAGCCGTCAGAAGGCTCGCGACGAAGCACTTGAGGTTCTGCAAGCCGTTGTAGACAATCCCGAATCGAGCGAGGACGTCAGAAGTGAAGCACTTGCAGGCATCTCTGCCATTGCTGAGGAGATCCAAAAGGAAGCAAACATCGAATCTCTGATCACTGCCAAGGGCTTTGAACAATGTGTTGCCGTTCTCAACGGAGATACCGCCAGCATCGTTGTCAGTGCCGACACCCTGCAGCCCGCCCAGATCGCGCAGATCAATGCCATCGTTTATGAGCAGACCGGCATTGAGCCCATCGGAATCACCATCATCAACAAATAAGAACATACAAAAAGGGGCTGTCACGCGACAACCCCTTTCGGTATGGTTCAAAATGTAAAAGCAACTCGGAAATTGACGGTCGATCAGGCATCTGCTCCCAGGAGAGACTCCGCATAAGCATTTCCGTCGGCAAAGCGGACTCCGTCGCGTGCGGTCAGGGACTTGAGCGCACGGCAGTTGCGGAATGCGTTTTTCTCTACGCTTTCCACACCTCCCAGATCTACCGTTTCCAAGGAAAAGCAATCGGCAAAGCAGGAGGCGGACAGCTTGGAAAGAGCTTGCGGCAGTTTGATCTCGATCAATGCGCTACAACCGTAAAATGCATTGACGCCGACCGATTCCAGGGCGGAATTCTCCGCAAAGGTGATCTCGGAAAGTGAAATGCATCCCAAAAAAGCATTTTCTCGGATGGCTTTCACTGCGCTCGGAAGTCGCAATTCCTTCAAACGGACACAACCGTTGAAGGCACGGATCCCCACCTCGGCAAGTGTTTCGGGAAGCTCGATGCTTGTCAAGGATTGGCATTGATAAAAGGCATAGTTCCCAAGTGTTTTGCAGGTAGAGAGCAGCTTGACAGTGGAAAGATAGGTCGGGTAATAGCCCTTTGCAAGCTCGGGGGCTTCTGCACCGAACAGATAGCCCAGATAGGTATTTTCGGTCGGTGTTCCGCCGACAAACGGCAAAATCAACGTGCGCAAGCCCATACAGCCCTCAAGCGCGCCCAATCCGACCGACTGCAATGCTGTACCAAGCTCCAAAAAGGTCAGTGAGGTACAGCCGTCCATGGCATGGTCGGCGATCTCGGTCAGATGCTCGGTATTGATCCTCTGCAGGCTGCTGCAAGAATACAAGGAATAGGTGCCAAGCCCTGTCATGCCTTCGGGAAGTGTGACACAAATCAGGTCGTTGCAATCGAACAGGGCAAAATCTGCAAGCTTCTTCGCCGTTCCGCCAAGCTCCAAATAGCTCAGCGTTGCGGGAACATCACGCGCGTTGTCGGCATACTTCGAGGAGCCGAACAAAAAACCCAGGTATTGTTCCGATGCGGCATCAGCCCCCAAAAGAGGCGTGCGCAAGGCGGTCAGGCTCTCACAAGCGGTCAGAATTCCTTCCCCGAGGGATTGGATGCTGTCTGGCAGATAAAGCGCTTCCAGCGTGGTATTCTCGGCAAAAGCAGAGTCACCGATTGCCGTTACCGTCTTCCCCTCAACCGATTCGGGAACCCTTACGTTTTTGGAGCTTCCCTTATATTTCGTGACCGTCACGTTGCCGTCAGCCGTTACCGTCAGATCAAAATCGGAAGACGGCGTAGGGGCAATCCCCTCAAAGCTTGCCTGCAATGCCTGAAGCTTATCGCGGGTAGTCTCATCGTCGGTGTAATCGGTCATCAGCTCGGGATCGATCGGCTCAACGGTTTCGATCTCTATGGAATCGGTTTCGGTCGCACCGTTTCGGTCTCCGCCACAGGAGAGCAAAAGGCTCCCTGTCAGCACCGTTATCAAGAGAAGAATCGCTATTTTTTTCAAATTCATAGATCTGTGATCCTTTCCAAACAATCTCTCCTATCATTGTAACACAAAAAACCTTTTTTCGCAAGGGTTATCTGCGACAATTCATAATTATTTCAATTCTGTCACAAAATCTTCTTGTAAAGCTCAAAAAAGCGTGGTATAATAAAGGGTATCAAGAGTCAGATCGACAAAGGTCGGTGAAAGGAGGAGAACGGATGCAGATCACAGTCACAGCCGAATATCACGGCATGCCGGTGCGGCAATTTTTGCGGCAGGAGCTTCACCTTTCCTCCAAAATGATGAAGCATCTCAAATTTCTCTCGGACGGCATCACGGTCAACGGCAAACGCGTAACCGTGCGTTATACTCTGCGCACGGGAGATCTGCTGTCACTTGCCGACGGGGACTGCGAATCGGCTCCCATCCGTCCTGTGGAGCTTCCCATCGGGATCTTATATGAGGACTCCGAGCTTGTTGTTCCCAACAAGCCCGCAAACATGCCCACGCATCCATCGCACGATCACTATGACGATACCGTGGCGAATGCATTGGCGTTCCTCTATGCCAACAGCGGACAAGGCTTTGTCTTTCGTCCCGTCAATCGCTTGGATCGAAACACCAGCGGACTGTTGTTGATCGCGCGCAATCGAATTGCCGCAGGACGGCTTGCCGAGTCGATGCAACGCGGTGAGATCCGCAAAACTTATCTCGCGGTTCTGGACGGTGAATTGTGCGAGGACGAGGGTGTGATCGATGCCTGTCTGCATCGCACGGCAAAAAGCATTATTGTGCGCGAGGTCTGCTCGCCCGACACCCCCGACGCAGATATCGCCTATACCGAATACCGTACCCTGGCAAGGGCAAACGGTCACACGCTGGTACAGGCGCGCCCCTTGACAGGTCGTACGCATCAATTACGGGTGCATTTCGCACATCTCGGACACCCGATTACGGGAGATGACCTTTACGGCACCCCTTCTCCCGACATCTGCCGCCATGCGTTGCACGCGTATTCCCTCTCTTTTCCGCATCCGACAACCCGAGAAGAGCTCTTTCTCACAGCCCCGTTCCCTCAGGATTTTTCCGACTTGATCACCCGATACTTTCCCGATTTCCGACTTGAAGCAGAAAGGAAACAAGCATGACCCACCAACCATCCCAAGACAAGATCAAAAAGCTGCCTCGCGTCTGCATTCCGATCTATATCCTTGCCGCCGTCAGCGTCATATTATATATTCTGTTTACCAAAAGCAAAGCATTTGCCGATTGGTTCAATCTCAACATCAGTACTTGGGGACGTCGCCTCATGGCATATCTCTCCTGTTGGATTCCCTTTTCTCTGGCGGAGGCTCTGCTGCTCCTGATCCCGATTCTTCTGATCCTCCTGATCGCGGTGGGCTGTAAAAAATACTGTGACAGCAACCGCTCGACATGGGTCTATGTGGGCATTCTGTTGTCGCTTCTTTCTGTCATCGGAATCATCTTTGTATGGAACTTTGCCGCAGGCTATTACGGCAGCACGTTGGATCAAAAGCTTGAGTTGGACCGCCAAAAAAGCAGTGCGAAGGAGCTTTATGCGACCGCTGAAATGCTATCTGCCGAGATCAATGAGCTTTCAGACGAGATCGTATTTTTGGAGGACGGCACCTCTTTGATGCCCTATTCCTATGCCGAAATGAATGACAAGCTGTTGGATGCCTATGAAAAATTCTGCGAGAAGCACGATTTTATCGACACCTTTTACAGCAAAGTCAAGCCCATTATGCTCAGCGAGCCCATGTCCTATACGCATATTACGGGGGTATATACCTTCTTTACGGGCGAAGCCAATATCAACGTCAATTTCCCCGATTATACCGTCCCCTATACCGCCGCGCATGAATTGGCGCATCAGCGAGGGATCTCTCGTGAGGATGAGGCGAATTTCATCGCATTCCTTGTTTGCATGGAATCCGATGACCCTTATATCCGTTACAGTGCCTGTCTCAACGTATATGAATACGTCATTTCGGCTCTGCGCAGTGCCGACAAGAATCTTTACCGCACCACCTATGCGGGTCTGCCGCAACAGGTACGGAATGAAGAGGTCGCATACAGCAAATTCTTTGAAAAATACCGCGAAAACGTAGCCGCCGACATCAGCCAATCGGCAAACAACGCCTATCTGCAGAGTCAAGGCAGTACGGAAGGAACCCGAAGCTATAACATGGTGGTGGATCTTGCGGTCGCTTATTACAGACCCTTTTTCGACTAAATACGAACCGAACGGTCTCTCTTTGCATAACCTATTGGCAGAGAGGGACCTTTTTTGCATCCTGTGGAAAAAGAGAAAAAATTTCCGAAAATGTAAAAAAGGACTTCCATTTTTCTTTTTTGTATGCTATAATAGGTTATGTATGTGTATGATCGAAATCAGACGGTCTTGCCTGCCCGTCAAACAGGCATTACAGCAAAAATTAAAAAGGAGTGTGGGGCGCATCGCGTTCCGTTTGACAGAATTATGACAGCCAAAATCATCATTCGGGGCGGTAAGCCTCTCTGCGGAGATATCTCGATCAGCGGAATGAAAAACGCCGCCCTTCCGATCCTGTTTGCCACCATTCTGGTGCGCGGAAGCTGTGTATTGGAAAACATCCCGGAGGTCAGCGACATTGCGGGAGCACTCGAGATTCTGCGTCAGATGGGCGCGGATGTCTCGAGAACGCAAAGCGGTGCCGTCTCTATTAACACAGAGCAACTGAAGCAGGGGACCTCCCCTTATGATCTGGTGCGTTGTATGCGCGGCTCGACCTACCTATTGGGCGCGGAGCTTGGAAGATTCCACAAGGCGTCGGTTGGTTGGCCGGGTGGGTGCGATTTCGGCTCACGTCCCTTGGATCAGCATATGAAGGGCTTTGAAACGCTTGGAGCTACGGTAACAAACGACAACGGTTATATCTACCTTTCTGCCGAAAACGGTCTGTGCGGCGGATCGATCTATTTCGACGTGGCATCGGTCGGCGCAACCGTAAACGTCATTCTGGCGGCAGTACTTGCCGAAGGAACCACGGTGATCGATAACGCGGCGCGTGAGCCACACATCGTTGACCTTGCGAATTTCCTCAACTCCTGCGGTGCAAATATCACGGGAGCAGGCACGTCGGTCATCAAGGTGCGCGGCGTGACCGAGCTGCACGGCTGTGATTACACCATTATTCCCGATATGATCGAGGCAGGTACCTATATGGTTGCCGCCGCGGCAACAAAGTCGGATCGTAGCCATGTCG
>JAZOPW010000139.1:0-8933 GCA_045655785.1 Eubacteriales bacterium | reverse complement strand
GAACGCCGTATTCCAACGCCGACAAGGTTGGCGTTCCCTATCAGGAATGTGAGATTTGCGGCTTGAGCACCGAAAAGCCGCTGCAAACCTACAATGCTGCCAAGGACAAAAACGAAAACGCCCAATGGACGCAAAGCAACGATTTAGTCTTCGTCGAAAACGGTTATGCCGGTTGCGATCTGGTGGTCAATGGCTCCAAGCTGGTAATCGGCTTTGCACCATCTGAATATGCCAAGAAAGAACTTCTGGGTATGAAAAATCCCACCGTCACCGGCTGGAAGGTTCGCTATTTATGCGATAGATCCCCCTCCGGTTCGGTGATCGATGTCGATGTAACAAAGGACTTCACTTTTACGAAAGTTGAAAATGAACTCAAGTGGCTTATAACCGTTCCGCTGTTTTCACAGCGCAAGGGCGGCGGTGTTCTGATCTTTACACCGGTCGTAGAGGAGTGCAAGCACAACAGTGGTACCAGAATCAAAAACGCCTCGGAGCCTATATGTACCAAGGACGGCTACACGGGCGATACCGTCTGTGCCGGCTGCGATGGTGTGATCTTCTACGGTGAAGTCATTGAAAGCAGCCACAAGCACGAAGGAAACCTGACCCTGATTCCCGGCACGTCAAAAGCGGGCAGCTGCAAGCAAAGGGGCTATGAGGGCACGTATCTCTGTGACCATTGCAATCAAAAGGTCCGCGGCAAAAGCACATCCAAGCAGCACAACGGAAAAACCGTGCTTAAGAATGCGGTTGCCTTTACTTGTACCGAGTTTGGATACAGCGGTGACCTTTACTGTGAATGTGGGTTTCTGCTTCAGGAGGGCGAAATTCTCGCTCCCCGACACACCGATCTGCGGCTGATCAATACAGACAAGGCATCCTGCATGGAGAAGGGTTACACCGGCGATTGGAAATGCTACGATTGCAACCAGATTGTCAAATACGGCTACAATATAGCCAAAGGCGATCATGCCTGGAGTAAGTACGGTAAGGTGGACGACGTCTATCACCGCCACACCTGCACGGTAGCAGGATGTGGTACCGAAGAAAAGAGCAAGCATACCGACGCAGACCGTAACCTTACCTGTGACGATTGTGGATATTCCTGGGGCAGCGATTCTCCGACAATTCGCAGTCTGACCTTTAATATCGATATACCCGTCATTGGGCAAAAGCCCGACTATACTAAATTTGATGGAAAGAGTTATTACAGCGACGGCACGAGCGCCTATCGAAAGAACGGCATTGAGTGGTTCGATGTTACCGCCAACAAGCGCTTTGTTCCCGGCGGTGTAAACCAGGAATTCCAAGAGGGTCACGTCTACAAGGTAACCATACATTTCCGCACAAAAGCAGGCTACGAATTTATCGAAGAAGCCGCAATGATGGGTACCATCAACGGTCGTGAAGCAGTCGTGGAATATGTGACCGACGGTGACTTTGCAGGTATCTCCTATACCTTCGACGCTTTGAAACACGAGCACAACATGACCCGTGTAGATAAAGCGCCTCCCACCTGTACCGAAGCAGGTAAACGGACCTACTATCATTGCACCTCCTGCAATAATTACTATGAAGATGCCGCAGGAACCAAGCAAATTATCAACATATCTTCTTGGGGCAATATTGCTGCGCAGGGGCATCTGGAATCCGATTTGCGTAGTAATTCCACGCATCATTTCAAGGTATGCACCCGTTGCTATCAGGAAATAGCCGGCAGCAAAAGCAAACACAGCGGTGGTATCGCCACCTGCGTGGAAAAGGCAAAATGCAATGCTTGCGGTACCGCCTACGGCGATTACGCAGATCACAAGATGGCCACAGATGTGTGGGGCTATATCGATACAAAAGGCCATGCACACACGTGCCTTATTAACGGCTGTTACAGCCACGGAGAAATACAGTCCCACCGCTCCGGCGGTCCTGCTACAGAAACAGAGGATGAAACCTGCCTTGATTGTGGCTATGTCATCACGAAAGCAAAGAACCATGTTCACAAACCTTTGCCGGGTTATCAATTCGATGACGATGGTCATTGGCAGATCTGCGGCTGCGGAGAGAGTCTGAACAAGCAGGAGCATATTGATGCCAACGGGGACGAAAAATGCGACCTCTGCAACGAGAAGACGAATTCCGAAAATACCGAACCCGATACTACCCCCGACGCAGACAACCCCGGAACAGATAATCCCGATCAGCTCGGTGGCGGCGATGAGAATAGCAACAATCTGACATGGCTGTGGATCCTGCTCGCAATTGTTGTAGTAGCCGGTGGAGGCTTTGCAATCTATTGGTTTGTGTTCAAGAAAAAAGAAAATGACAAGAACGCAAAGTGAGTTTTTACGAAAATTTCTTGAATTTTCTCATAACACTATATAACACAGCACGTCCGGCAGTAATGTCGGACGTGCATTTTCGGCTTGTTAGGACAGCATTTTAATGATAAAAACATGCCCAAGTGCATCAACTTCTTGCGAAAGTTCATCAAACGTTACTCTAATTCTCTTGTAATGCTTACGAAAATATGTTATAATATAAAATACAATCGGTTTATCTTGCAATGCAAGTTCGTTATCAGGGCTTTCTGATGATAAATGATTGTAATGAAAGTCGATGTGAAAGGAGTAACTTATGCCGTATTCACAGGACGATATAGCTCGAATCATTGAACTAATCAAAGAAATAGAGAGTCGCAAGGAACATCCCAATGCGGCAGCTACATACAAGGATATTCCTGCTCTGCAGGAGATCGATAGAATCGTAAACGCACAGCTTACTGTGCAGCCCCTTGACCGCGATACGCTCGTTGACAGCATTGGCGCTATGCGATATCTCGGTACAGCCTATGAGTATATGTGGCGCATCGCCTATGCTATTCAATACTATAAAAGACTTTTGGAGCTGCAAGCGGAACTATTAAGTCGCTTCGGTGAGAATGACGAAAACTGCAAGGATGATTATTACATCGCTCTACGCGCACGTAACTATTACGGAAAAGACAGTTGCGACGATCTTGTCGAGCTGGCAAAAAAGCTTCTGCCGGAGGACAAGCGAAAAGAAGTTGAGAAGGAGATCTTCGAAGATTTCCATCCGCTGAAGCGTGATCCCATAGAGCTGACTCCAATGTATTTATCGGTCATTGACGAGGTTGAACGTCTAATGGATACCGATGAAATAAGGAATATGCACCACTTTCAAAGGAGCGATGTGTTTCGCCGGTTGCTCCGAGAATACGGAATAGAATGGCGACCGGTGATTCTTCTGAACCCCGGTGTACGTTTTGATTAAAGAAACCACGAAGATGCAATAAAGGAGATAACGATGGCAATGACAATAAGCTACAACAAGCTGTGGAAGGTACTTGTAGATAAGAAGATGAGCAAAGCAGACCTCAGACGAGCAACAGAGATGGCATCAAATACTATGACAAGTTTGCGACGTGACAAGAAGGTTTCGTTGGATGTTTTGCTCCGTATATGCGAGGTTCTTGATTGTGATATAGGCGACATTATGAGCGTCCACAAGGAAGAACCCGAAAATGTTTTGCAGAAGCAAGTAAAAGAAAATGTTAACGTAAGCTAAAAATAAAAAAATTAACGGAGGTACGCTATGAAACTGGTATTCGTTTCATCAACATTTAAGGATATGCAGTTTGAACGGGATATGCTGCAAACCTATGCCATTCCCACTCTCAACGAACAGCTGCGCGAATATGGCGAAAAAGCGTACTTCGGCGATTTGCGTTGGGGTGTTAATACCACCGATCTGGATTCGGACGAAGGAAGCCGTAAGGTGCTTAAGGTATGCCTTGACCAAATCGATAACTGTAAACCTTATATGATTGTGCTTATCGGCGAGCGCTATGGCTGGATACCGGCACAGGAGCTTATCGATGAAGCGTGTGTATTAAAAGGCGTTGATAAAATTAGCGATATTTCCGTAACAGAATTGGAAATCGATTACGGTGCATTACTTAACCCCGAATATGAGGGGCGCATCCTGTTCTATTTTCGCAACCTTGACAAAACCGGTATGACCGATGCACAGCGACGTGATTATGAAGCAGAAAGCGATGTTCATCTGCAAAAGGTGGAAGATTTAAAGCGACGCATCGGAGAAATTTATCCCAATCATATTCGTCATTATGATGCGGCGTGGGATGCGGAAACTCAAAGGGTTATCTGTCTTGAAAGCTTTCTTTCGCAGGTTGAGGCCGATCTTGGCAATGTGTTGCTTCGGGATCTGGAGCGTGAGAACGACCTTCCCTGGCAGGAACGCAATATGCAATCCGCCCATCGTTACTTCAAGGAAATCAACAAGTCTTTGGTTGACACCTCTAACTCTAATGTCGCTTACATAGGTTCGGGCGCCGAAGACGGTGCTGCGTTTATTTACGTTTCGGGCGATGAAGGCAGCGGAAAAAGCGCAACGGTTATAAACGGTTATTGCAAGGACGAAAGCGAAAAGCTGGCGTTCTCTTTCGGGCTTGATAAATTCAGCCGTAACGCCTTCGACTTTGAACGAATCCTGATATACAAATTGGAAGAGATTTTAGGCTATGAGCACGAAGACTTTGAGGATGAACAGCTGGACGAAACCGTTCTGCGTTATCTCTCGTGCTTGGAAGAGCCTATCGGTATCTATGTAGACAATGCGGATGAAGATTTTCTGCAATTCCTTTCTCGATTGGAAATGGATTATCGCAATAGCGAAGAACCCATTGAGCTTAACGCATTGTTTATGATTGCAGTGCAAAAGGAATTGCCCTTTTACCCCTTCTTTGAGTTGTCTGCCAAATTGGTAATGGGTGATCTGTCGGCAGAAGATTCTGCGTTGGTGCTGGACGGTATCGTAAGAAGCAATCACAAAGAAATTTCCAATGTGGTAAAGGCTCGTATTCTTTCTAAAGAAAACAGTTGCAGTGCAGCGTATCTCAAAAACATTGTTAAGAGATTGATGATTCTCGACAGTGAGGATTTTGCCGCTATTCGAGCTATGGGCGATGGTATGGACAACATCAATAAATATATGATGTCCATTGTTGACGATACCGCCGACGGTCGATATGAGATACTGGCTGAACTGATAGATGAAGCGAAAGACCGCATTAACCGTAATTTTGTGGAACGGTTAATGGGTATATTCACACATATTCCC
The DNA here is from genome assembly GCA_045655785.1 of Eubacteriales bacterium. Classification (GTDB taxonomy): domain Bacteria; phylum Bacillota; class Clostridia; order Oscillospirales; family CAG-272; genus UMGS1865. The sequence goes on along the minus strand of JAZOPW010000139.1, from coordinate 3,776 downwards.
GTTGGCTTGAGTATCGATGATATTCGCGGAATTTTTACCGCTTATGGTTGGGAATTTAATGATCTTGATTTTTCATTGGCTGTGCAGATGCTGGAGGACGTACTGAGTTACAATCCCAACACCCGTTTTTACAAAATAAAAAACCAAGCGATCGAAAAAAGCGTTTTTTATGCCGATGCGACTTGGGATGCCGTTCCCGCGGCTGAATATATGCTAAATGACGAAGAACTGCGCCCCTATGCATTCAGAGCGGCTGTGTTAGATGCAGAGCCTAAATATCTTTGCTCTGTGTTGGAGCGTTCCGAAATAACCGATATTACCCAAAGCATCCGCTATTTGGTAGAGCGTGGTTTGAAAGAAAAAGCAATCAAACTGCTGCTTGCCGTTGCAGAAAATGAAGATTTTTGGGATGTCAAGGTGCTACCGTCTTTCCGTGAATTCAAGTTATCAGAACATAAATCGGTATATGAGTTCTTGGGCGAGCTGGCGGCTGCCTGTAACGCGCGTTTAACAAAAGACACTTTGCTTCTTTTGGGAATGGCTTTAGAAGCAAGATTTGCAGTGGCAGAATATGCACTTGATATTGACCCTCGAATCACTATCAATATGCTGATTAACGCAGATGAATTGCTCCGCCAATACGCACAGAAGATGGACGTGGCTGTCATCAACAGAATGTACTTCTTGATGCTGAAAGCGGTCAATAAAACAAAATCTAAAGAACTGTTTGACGAGTATATCGTTGACGAGGAATATTTGAACGTTTTTCGTTATGTGGACGAATACGACAAAACCATCTTTAAAATGAAGGTATATACCGAGTTTTCCGAAATTGTCGGTGTGTTCGATTATGAGTCAGAGCAAGCCTACCTTGAAAAAGCAATCGAGCTTGCAGTCTCCGCTAACGTATCCGATTGTGTTCGGGAAGATTTTGTGTATCTGGCAAAACTGCTGAAGGATACATATTGGATTTTGCTCGGCAAAGTTTTATATCCTCTTGATATTGATTTGCTCCGTGCCGAGATCGCGCTGAGCATTGGAAACGAACAAGCCGATACCGCCGACAGAATGAATAAAGCGGCGGCAATTTGGAATTACACCGGTTTCGCATCGGATTGCGTGATGTATTGGCGAGCGTTACTTTATCACTTAATGGGTATGGATGAACCGGATGAAGATCTTGTTGATGAATATATCTCTTTCACGGAATACTTGACAAAGCAAGGTTTAGAAACCACCGATTACGTGGATATACTTCCGTTCGCGTTGATGTTGTCCTATACCGATGATGTGGAACGGTTGCTGGAAGCGGCAAGCACCGAGGGCGAATTGGAAAATATCGTACAGGATATGATACGCTACTATTGCATTGAAGAAGATATAGATAAACTGCTGGAACTAAAAGAGAAATTCAACAAAATACGTGATGCCCATATGGGAGCAGAGCGCATAGCAACCTTGTTTATTGAAGAATATTTCACTATACTGACAGAGGAAGAATAAACGGATTTTTTGCCGTGGGTTTATTTGACTAACCACTTACAAACGCGCTGTACGGTAAAAATTACTCAGTGAGAAAAAAGGAGATGTGAACGTGAGACGCTTGGATAAGGATGAAATTTTAGCCCTTGAAAAGTTTTTGGTTGAGGACAGCGATGAGGTAATTGGTATAGAGATCCACAAGGGCCTATCGGCAAGCTCCAGCGAGTCTTCCGAGCCTAAGGAGATTATAAAATATGCGATTGCGGATTTGGCGGGCGGAGATCTGATCACGCTTGATGAGTGCAGAACCCTATGCGCCGTGGTGGGTAATCAGCTTTACTATCGGGATATTTATGGTAACGCACGTGCGTTGGAAGCGGAGACGAACTTCCAATACTTCTCCAAAGCCGACAGATCTTATTATGCAGAGATAATTAAGGTCTTGTATGCGGGTTCTGCAACTAAACTTCCGGATGAAGAAATTCTCTCCCTTAAAGCCATCCTTGTTAAAGATAATAAACAGATTGTTGGTGTGAGGATTGCTCGCGGATATATGGGAGTTGGCGGCTCCAACCGTTCCGGATTTCAGGAGCGAGATTGTGATATATATACCATCGAGCAACTGGATGGAATGGAGCCGTTTAGGGTAATGAATTCACAAATCTGTGCGTTGGTGAACGATACTTTGTATTTAAGATACAAAGACGATAATGAGATGAAGGTATACACAATCAATTCCACCGGACGTACTATGACCGGTGACAGTGTAGCCTATGACACCGTTACTGCCGTGAGGATAAGTTTGCTTTTAAAGGAAGATTGAAACAAGGAGAAGACTATGAAACCGGAAACTGCATTAAAACTTCAATATAATCTTTTGGATAAATATACAAGAGAGCAGATCGAAGCGATTCGTGATGAGTGGATCGCCGCTTACCGCGAAATTGCGGGAAGTGATTCCTCTAAAAAAGAGTTATGCGATTCTCTTACCGACCGCATCAGTCGTGCCGCTGACCTGTTCATCCGCCGTCACATAGAGCCTGTAGTTTCTGACGCTATAAGTCACGATGACTATTATTATGAGTGGCTGGATGAGATGAAGCAAGAGGAAAACGATAGCCTTGACGGCGACTTTCCCTTGGGAAATGAAGAAGATATGAAGCTCGCTTCTTCCTTCTTTTCAATCAAAGAGCTTGCCTTGTTACAAACGGGACTTGCCGAGCAGATTGACCCCGAATCGGTTGAACCCGATTGGGGTTTCGGAAAAGCAAAAACGGAGAAAAATTATGCGCGAAAGGGCTTTTTGGCAGAATTAAAGGGACTCTGCGAGGAAGCGGTGGAGTATTATTCCGAGCATTGCGACAACAGCAGATACCCCGATGATTACGTACGCATGCGACTTGAGGCTATTAAAGATAAATTGGCTTTTGAAAGCAACTCCAAATTACTGCTTGAACGGGCTGCCGAATACAAAGAAAAAGAAACAAGCATTCGTTTTCTCCGACTTGAATTCCATTCATACGGATTTATACACAGAGTGGCAGAAACCGAGGAAGAAAAAGCAGTTGTGAAAAAATGTGGAGAGCAAATTTTAGATTGCTACCAAAGAGAGCTTGAAAGAAATTATAAAAGAATTGATGCGTACAAAAAACACGGTGTCACGGATTTTGCTGCCGTTGATTCCTGGACGCTTACTTTCGATGAAAATGGCAATTTTGTCATAACATCCGTTGTTGGCATTGATGAAAACGGAATGCCGATCTATAGCGTTAATTGCACGGCAGTCGATGCTTCCGTTGAAAAATCAATGATAATGGTTAGCCGTGACGAGCTGAAGGAAAAATTAAGGGAATTTGAGCTGACTCCTTTCGAACAAAAAGTATGGTTTGATGATAATCCCGATCTATATGAATTGCAAGCTGCGGCGCAAAGCTTAAAGCAAAGAGGCCCTCTTTATGGCAACGGCAATCCCACACCGAATCACGATCTGAGTGGTTTGGTCGGAGGACAGCTTGACGTGGCGGCGTGGCAATACTATGCTATTGAAAACGGACTTGCTCGCCCCTATATAAACTACGATAATACGCTTGACAGTCTGATCGATAGACTTAAAAAGTTTATTGAATTATACGAAAAGGCATTGAGCATCATCTGACAGAACACAAACAGGAGAAGAATTATGGATAAACCTTGTATAACAATTATTCGTATGTACGAAACCTTCGGTGGATCGGGCAAATCCGCCTATCGTACCGATATCAGAAAAGGCAAGATTCCCTATGCTGAGATGGAAA
>JAZOPW010000138.1:0-3358 GCA_045655785.1 Eubacteriales bacterium | reverse complement strand
ACCACCCGTGACTTCTCCTTTGTTTGCGATGAGGACATGGAAGTTGGTGCAATTGAGGGGGTCATGGCAAAGGCAGGAGGCAAGCTTGTCGAAAATGTAGCACTCTTTGACATCTATCGCGGACCTCAGGTCGGTGAAAACAAGAAGTCGGTCTCCTTGCGTGTCACACTTCGTGCCGCAGACCGCACCCTTACCGTTGAGGAAGCCGATAAGGTATCCAAAAAGATCCTCAATGATCTGAAATTCAAAATGGGACTTGAGCTGAGAAGCTGATCCCGATAGAAAAAGCAGACAAGTACAAAAGCCGTACTTGTCTGCTTTTTTTATGAATATAGAATGGTTATGGATTTAGAATGATACTCGAATTGGCGTGCAAAACCTGCGGTTCACCGTCGATCTTGATATACAGATCGATTGCCGAGGGATTGCAGATCTCGGTATCGGTGATCCTGACTGCCTTGACAGCATCCTCATAATCGAGAATCTCTCCAACAGACGCATACCAAAAGTCGTTCGGGCGATTGCCGTACAGCTTACAGAAATCGACCAGAACATCCCAACGTCCGGCGTTCTCAAAATCATGGGAATGAACCCCAAAGCAGAAGAATTTCAATTTCCCGTCATCGGGATAAGCCTCGTACTTCTCTCCCAAAGCAAGCATATTTTTGTAGTTTGCATTGTATGTCCAGGTCATGCGGTCCGCAGGCAAGTCAAAGCCCGTCGCATCCCCAATACAATATGCTTCACGTACCGCTTGAAAGCCGTGTGCCTTGACCGCATTGATTACATTTTCGTTTTGTTGCAGCCCGCATGGCCAAACGTAACCGCGGATCTTCCCCTTGCCAAACACCTCTTCCAATTCTCTTTGACAATCGTCAATACAACCCATGTACTTCTCATCGGTGGCAAGATAGGTCCACGCATAGGTATAAATGCGGTACAAGCCCTCTTCCTCGGTCAGATATCCGTAAGCAGGATCGGCACTTTCGCGGTCAAACAGCTCGTTTTTGATCTCTCGTTCGGTTTTCTCCGTAAAGGGATAGGCATGGTATTTACAATGATTGGAAATCTCGTAGTCCTTGTAAAATTCGCGGTATTCCTCGGGGGTCAGATGCGTCAAGGGAGTTTTGAGATTAAATGTTCCCTTCAAGCCTGCGGGCTCGGTAATGTCCAAAAATTTGCGGTCAAGACGTACGTTTCCGTCATCGATCGTAAAAGTGACAGACTTCCTTGTCCAAGCGGGATAAAAATTCAAGTCAATGTTTTTCATGGGTTATTCCTCTCTTTTTCAACGGTTCGGCAGAGCTCTTATATGCGCAAAGGTGTATTTTTCACCCTTTTCCGCGAGCATGACAAGCCACTCCTCCAAAAGGTCTGCAGTTTCAACGTGCATCTTTTGGCGCGCATTTCCACGACGAAAATAATCAAGGGGATGCCGATCGGTATAATTCTTTCCCTGATATATCTTGCTCGCGGCGACGCGATCGCAAAACATTTCTTTGATATACCGTATGGGCATCGGAACAGGCTCATAAAGCTTGGTTTGCATATTCAAGTCATTCCAATACTCAAAATGATGTCGGTTTCGCCCCTTGTGATGCATCCATGCCGACGAATATCCGTAAAGCTCGCGTTCACGTTCATTTGGACTGCGCGTCCCCTGATAGTACCGCGCCCCCGGAACAAACTCGGTTGGCGAATATTTGGAAAGATCGTGAAAAAGCCCTTGAAAGCCAATGCCCGCGCGAAAGCAATGTGCAATCACCCTGTGACGGTGCTTGGTAATGGTGTGAAAATGCAAAAACGGGTGTGACATCTCTGTTCCTATCAAATTCCGGCTTTTGCGCGATCTGCAAGGCTGGGATACTTTCCGTCGGAAATTTTGGGTTCTGTATAAGTTGTATGAGGATCTACGCCTCCAAACCAAGTGGTCTCTGCTCCCTCGATCGTTGCACTTCCGTCGGAGGAAAGGGTCACAATTGCGCTGAGAGGCTCTGCAAAATACCAAACTGTCTTGCTGAACCAGGTTTCGTCCACGGGACGGTCATAACGGGAAATCTCGTTGCCTTCCGCGTCAAAATCGATATGCTTGTAGGTAAAACCATCGTAGTGCTTTTCACCCTTGGGATTCCAAAGACCGTCGCGTGCTGTATTGACGTCAACATAGATCACGTCCTCAATAACGGCTTGATGGTTCGAATGATGATGTCCATTCAAAGCCATCAGAACCGTTCCGGGCTTCCTTTCGTTGACTTCCCTGATCAAAGCGCGAAGTGTGTCCTGGTCGGAGCAATATCCCCATGCACCTGAAAATGCAGCATGCGAAAGCAATACGCAATGCAGATCCTTGTCTGCGGCATCCTGCAAAACATCTTTTAGCCAACCCAATTGCACGGGACCAAGCGAGGAAACCTTTTCATTACCGGCAGGAATTCCGTGGCTATTGGTGCGGTTGTGTTCCCATATCTGTTCGGTCGGATTCCAGGAATAGTTCGTATCGATTGCGACAATACGAAAGCCGTTGAAATCGGCATGATAATATCCAACACTTCCATCCCCGATTTTTCCGTCGGCAGTTCCCCACACCACGTCACGGTTGGTAAGCTTGGGAGTGACCTCCTGCATGCTGTTATTTTCGGACTCCATCTCGTGATTTCCGTAAGTTCCGTAAACAGGCAAGCCGTAAGGATTGGTCAAATATTCCCGATACAGCTCGGGAGAACGACGGCAATCATTACTCATGTCTCCTGCCTGAAGCACAAAATCAACTTGATTTTCATGCGCGCGCTTCATAATTGCCTTCAGATCCTCTACTGTTTCGATTCGCATTCCCTTTTTGTAATGCAGATCGGCAAATACTGCAAATTTAATCTGTTTTGTTTCGTGTTTCATTTTATTTCTCCTTCTTAAAAACCGTTTTGCTTTTTTGTTATTCAACAATGGCAACGATTTTTCTTATTATAGCATAATTGGTAGGCAAAAGCAAGGGCTGAAGGAAAAAAGAGGTTGCATTTTCTAAAAAAGCAACCCCTTTTGTTGTTTAAAGCTTCAAAGCAAAATACAGATCAAGCCGTTACTGCCCTCATTGATGATCCGTTCGAGCGTCTCGGAAAGCTTTTGGCGGGATTCATCCGGCATATGATCAAGCTTGGTGTGAAGTCCTTCATTGACCAGCTCATAAAGCGATTTTCCAAACAGATTGGACGCCCAGATGCTTTTGGGATCCTCCTCAAATTCACGGAGCATATAGCGCACCAGATCCTCGGATTGCTGCTCGGTGCCCACGATGGGGTTGATCTCGGTTTCGATATTGGCACGGATCATGTGCACAGACTGTGCCGCCGCGCGCAGCTTGACC
>JAZOPW010000137.1:0-3883 GCA_045655785.1 Eubacteriales bacterium | reverse complement strand
CCTGCTTTGAGGGGCTTTTGGAATATTACCGCATCACGGGCATCGAGAAATACCGTACCGCCGCCATCAATTTCGGAAGGGCGATCATTGAAAGTGACGTAACCGTCATCGGCTCCTGCGGATGCACGCACGAGCTGTTTGACCATTCCAAGGTGCGTCAGACTGCCTATTATGAGGGCATCATGCAGGAGACCTGCGTCACCGTAACCTGGATGAAATACTGCGCACAGCTGTTGCGCCTGACGGGAGAGCGGATATTTGCCGATCAGATCGAGCATTCCTTCTATAATGCCTATCTCGGTGCGCTGAACACCGAGCATCGCGTTTGCAATTACTTGGTCGAAAAATACACGCAACAATTAGGTGGAGCGAAATTAACTGACACCTTCCTTCCGTTTGACAGCTACAGCCCGCTGATCCCCGGAAAAAGAGGTCAAAAGGTGGGAGGCAATCAGCTGCTTTCCGATAACAGCTATTACGGCTGCTGTGCCTGCATTGCGCCTGCCGGAGTCGGCATTTTCCTCGGTCATGCGCTGATGCGTGATGTGAGCGGCGCGGTGATCAACTTCTTTGAAAACGGAAGTGTCACATGGGACGAAAACGGCACCCGAGTCGAGCTGATCACACAAACCGCTTATCCTGCCGACGGCAACGTAAAATTGACGCTTCGCGCCGACAACCCTGTGAAGATGTCGCTGAAGATCCGCTTGCCCGAGTGGTCGGAAAAGACGGTCATCACGTCTCAAAAGCCCTACACCGTAAAAGACGGATATGCGATCATCGACGGTGAATGGAGCAGTGAGACCACGGTCACGCTTGCACTTGATATGCGCATCCGCGTAACCCGACCGATCACATGGGATACCGACGTCGTTTACACCGACTCTTCAAAGGCACCGGCGGGAACACACCGTGCCTATGCAAAGACAGTTACGCACAAGCCCGAGGATGACAACTACATCTCGCTTGCAAGAGGACCTCTCACCCTGGGAGTCGATTCCCGCATGGGCAAGGACGCCTTTTCGATCTTCTCCTTCAAGCAGGAAAACGGGGAGATCGTGTGCCGTGTCACCGAGGACAAGGATATCGTTGTCGGCACGCCCTGTATCCTCAATTGCGAGTTCCTCTCCGAATCAGGCGAGAAATTCCGTCTGATCGACTATGCTTCGGCAGGACACGATTGGGAAACCAACATTGCCGCATGGCTTCCCATTTAATCATTGGCTAAAAAATAAAACGGTCATTTTCCGACCGTTTTATTTTTATTTCCAAGGGAGCTTCACGTCGCAAATGATCTCGTCCACGCTACCCTTGTCACAAACAACAAAATTGCGTCGGATGCCGATCTTGGAGGCATCGCAAAGAAAGATCCGCCGCTTGGCACGCGTCAGCATCACGCGCCGCAAGGAGGTCTCTTCCTCGGATACGTCTGTGATCTCCCCCTCCTCGCTGATTCCTTGGCTGGAAAAGAAAAAGAAATCGGCATACACCGAGCCGACCGTCCGCTCAGCAATCGGTCCGACAAAGGCGTGGTTCTGACGGTTATAGCTGCCGCCCGTACAAAAAACCTGAGCGTCACAGCCGGCAAGCTCCTCAAACAGGCGCAGATTGTTGGTGAAGATACGCAGATCTCTCTTGCCGTCCAAATATTTGGCGATGCGGCGCGTGGTAGAGGATGCGTCAAACAGAATCGTAGATCCATCGGGAATCATCTCGGCGGCTCTTTTTGCAATTTCGTTCTTTGCGGCGGCATGGTCACCGTCACGCAAGTCGACGGGGGTGATGTGATTCCCCGATTTTGCAAGTACCGCTCCGCCGTACACACGCCGCACGTAGCCCTCAATTTCAAGCGCTTCCAGATCGCGCCGCACCGACGCCTCGCTGGTGTACACCGATTCGGCAAGCTCACGGATCGTGGCACTTCTCCGCTCCTCCAAAATCTGCAAAATGCTTTGTCTGCGATCGTACTGTATCATTCTCTTTCCCCTTTTTTTCAATCTTTATCAACAGTATAGCACCAAACCGTCAAAATTTCAACAGGTTTTTCAAAATCTTGCAACAGTTCCTCCCTCTTGACAATTCACGGCTTTTCTGTTAAGATAAAGACAGATATTATCTCAAAAATAAAAAACGCAAAAATAAAAATTAAAAATTTTTCCAAAAAAGCTGTAACCGATCCAAAAAAACGGCGACATATTGGTTGAAGCCGAAAAACAGGAGATTTTTATGGAGGACTACAAAATCGTTGATCTTTACTGGGCGCGTAAGGAAGAAGCGATCAAGGAATCGGACGTCAAATACGGCAGAATGCTGAAGTCTCTTTCCTTCTCTCTTCTTTCGTCCCATGAGGATGCAGAGGAATGTGTAAACGACACCTATCTTGACGCCTGGCTCGCCATGCCAACCGCAAGACCCGTCTATCTTGGCGCATTCCTGTCCAAAATCACGCGTCGCATTTCGGTTGACCGTTGGCGCAAGCAGCACCGCGAAAAGCGAGGCGGCATCGACAACGTAACCGAGGAGCTGAGTGATTGCATTCCCGACACCTCAAGCCCACAGGACGAATACGACAACGAAAGGTTGACGCAAGCGTTGAACCGTTTTCTCCGTGCGCAAAGTGCCGAGAAGCGTGTAATGTTCATTTGCCGTTACTTCGCGTCGCAATCGCTGTCCGAGATCGCACAAAGGTTAGAGGTAAGCGAGACAAAGGTCAAGGTCACACTTCACCGCATGCGTGAGGCACTTCGAAAGGAATTGGAGGAGCAGGAGCTGTTATGAATCGAAAAAAGCTTGAAAAAACCGCATACCTGTTCTCTGCCATCGGTGAGATCGACGACGTGTTGGTCGCAGAGGCACAGCTTTATCAGGTGCAGGTCAAGAGCCGATCCCCACGTTGGCTGCTGATCGCCGCCACGCTGATGCTTGCCTTGGCACTCACCCTTTCCACTGTATTGGTCGCCATGATCGGCAACGGGAAAGACAGCCTGCCGCCCGACGAGATCGACCCCGAGCAAAGTGAAGACGGTGTAACAGCCTTCTCCGATCTGGATCAGCTGCTGCTTGACCGCCGCGACAGCGCGAGCTATACCCAACTCTCCTCTGCCGACAGCATTCCCTTCCTTGAGAAGGAGAGCTACCTGGTGTGGCAATATGCCGACAGCGACGCCTACTGTATCAGCCGTGCGCTGACAGACGGCGAGGTCGAGGAGCTGATCAAGGGCGTGCAAAGGAGCAAGCAGGTCGGGGAGGAATCCCCCGCTCTTTCCTGCCGTGTGTGGGTGGTCAGCAAGGACGGAACGGTCTTCACGCCCTACCTCATCCCCTCCGCGGGCAATCTCGAATATGCCGCGCTGTTTGACTACAACGCCGAGCTGATCCCCTCCAAAGAGCTTCTCTCCTGTATTTCACAAATTCTGAATTGAAAGAAAGGACGGTCACACTCATGAAAACCTATTCTAAGCTTCTTTGTACTCTTTTGGCACTTCTGACACTCTTCACCTTCTCGTCATGCGATGCCTCCAACAAAGCAGACGAAGGAAACGATCCCCTTCAAAACGTCGAAGACGGGATCTATCCAAGCTTTGGACCGACTCCCGACAAGGAGGAGGCAGAAAATGCGGGCTCCGACGTTTCACAGGACTTTGCGGAAAATCCCTTTGTTGCAACCGCAGAAAACAATGTTTCGACCTTTTCCGCCGACGTGGATACCGCGTCCTACGCCTATTTCCGAAAGCTTGTGAATCTGGATTATTCCTTGAGTGCCTTGAAGGGTCAGGCATCCGGCTTTCGCACCGAGGAATTCATCAATTATTTCGACTATGACGTTTCCGCTCCCGCAGAAAATGAGCTGTTCGGCACACAGGTCAATATCATCGACTGTCCC
>JAZOPW010000136.1:0-3613 GCA_045655785.1 Eubacteriales bacterium | reverse complement strand
TAGACGATGCGCAAGACGATCGAGGTATCGTTGGTGTCGTCGTATTCCTTTACGGGACCTAACACGGTGACCGTAGCGTCTCCAAGCATAAAGCTGTCACCTGCCTGCGGCACCTCAAGCTCACATCCACGCTCATGCGCCTTGGTTACAAAGCTTTCAAACGCGCGACTGTCATAGCTTGTAACAGAGGATAACACGTGGCTTGCCGTTGCGGCGGTAAGAGCGCCCGAAAGTCCGCCCACGTGATCCTCATGCGCGTGCGTGCAGACCACGTAATCAAGATGCGTAATATTCTGCTTTTTGAGATAGGAATAGATCAAATCACTGTCCTCTGCATTTCCACCGTCGATCAGCATCGTCTTGTCCTTGCATATGATCAGCGCGGCATCTGCTTGCCCGACATCGATGAAATGAATGGCAAAATTCGATTCGATCGAACCGCCGTCGGCAATGGTTTCGTCACCGTCTGTATTGCTGTTCCCATAAGGCGGCTCCGAAAATCCAAGCTCGCCGCAGGAGCAAAGAGAGGTGAATAACAGACAGATTACGAGCAACAAGCAATAAAAATGTTTTTTCATAAGTGGTGTTCCTTAAAAATGAAAGATTCAAAAGCGTTCCAAAAAGTGATCAGTTTCCGAATTCCACCAACTCCAAGCCCTCATTGTTATCAAGGGTATGGCGGATGTGCCACTCGCTGTTGAAGAGCAGGAAATCATTTCCGCGGAAATCCTGCACCCATTTCACGTCGAACAGATGCAGCTTTTTGATGTCGGCGCATTTAGAGATACGACGGATATACTGATAAGAAAGCGGATATTGCTTGTATGACACACCGTACTCTGCCTTCATGCGAGATTCCAGCACGTCATATTGCAGCATACCGACCACTCCGACGTACACACGCTCCAATCCGCCTCCCGGCTCGATGAACATCTGGATCGCACCCTCTTGCGCGATCTGGTTCATGCCCTTGGAAAATTGCTTTCTCTTCATGCTGTCGATCTGTTCGACCATCGCAAAGCACTCGGGAGCAAAGGTCGGAATACCTTCAAACTGAATTTTGGTATTCTTCTCACAGATCGTGTCACCGATTGAAAAGATACCGGGGTCAAAAACGCCGATAATATCGCCCGCATACGCTTCCTCAATGATCGAACGCTCCTGTGCCATCATCTGCTGTGGCTGGGAGAGGCGCAGGGTCTTGCCGCCTTGTACGTGGAAATATTCGGTCTCATGCTCGAACTTGCCCGAAACAATGCGCATAAATGCGATGCGGTCGCGGTGTGCCTTGTTCATATTCGCTTGAATTTTGAACACAAACGCCGAGAATCCCTCATCAAAGGGCGAGATCGTTAGGTCTCCTGCCTTGCGTGAGAGCGGGGCAGTGGTCATTTTGAGAAAATGCTCGAGGAAGAATTCCACACCAAAATTGTTCAGAGCCGAGCCAAAAAATACGGGGCTGAGCTTTCCGCAACGCACCTGATCAATATCAAAATCAAAGCAGGCGCCGTCCAAAAGCTCGACCTGCTCGGTCAGCTCCTCGCGCGCATAGGGACCGATCAGCTCGTCCAGACGTGCCGTGTCGGTAATGTCGCAATCGATCGAGGAGAGTCTGTCGCGTCCGCGGTGTGAATCTCCGAATGCCAGGATCTTATGTCCATCACGGTCATAAACGCCCTTGAAGCTGACGCCGCATCCGATCGGCCAATTCATCGGATAGGTTCCGATGCCAAACTCCTTTTCCAATTCGTCAAGCAGATCAAAGGGATCGCGAGCCTCGTGGTCAAGCTTATTGATAAAGGTAAAGATCGGGATATGACGCATAGCGCAAACCTTGAAAAGCTTGCGCGTTTGGGGCTCAATACCCTTTGCCGCGTCGATCACCATCACGGCACTGTCCGCCGCCATCAGGGTGCGATAGGTGTCCTCCGAGAAGTCCTGATGCCCGGGCGTGTCCAAAATATTGATGCAATAGCCGTCATATTCAAACTGCATGACCGACGAGGTGATCGAAATACCTCTTTTTTTCTCCATATCCATCCAGTCGGATACGGCATGACGGTCAGATGCCTTACCCTTGACCGAGCCTGCGGTCTGAATCACGCCTCCGTATAGCAAAAATTTCTCTGTAAGGGTGGTCTTACCCGCGTCAGGGTGCGAAATGATCGCAAACGTCCTGCGTCGGTTGATCTCCTGTTCCAATGCTTTCATAACAATGCCTTTCCGATGCCGATCCCAAATCGGCAAATCAATTATTTTACACGTTTTATTTAACAAGATATTATACCATATTTGCCATCGATATGCAAGAGCAAAAAGCGTTTTTGTGGAATAGATTTGAAAAAAATTCGGGATCCCCTTGCAAAAAGGAACCCCAATTGAAATTCAAATGAATTGTCCGATCCATTCGGTCAGCGGAATAAGGATGGCAGGCAGGATAATGGCGGGCATATAGTTCATGATCTTCAGCTTTGTGATCCCAAGCACGTTCAGTGCCAGACCAATGATAAGAATCGATCCAACTCCCGACATGCAGGTGATGACCTCGGTTGAGAGGATCGGAGCCACCCATTGAGCCAGAAGCGTGATGCTACCCTGAAAAACAAGAATAAACGCAGCAGAGAACATCACACCGATCCCCATGGATACCGAAAAAATGATCGAGGACACAAAGTCGAGTGTGGATTTTGTGTAAAGCATGGTATGATCGTTCATCAGACCGCTGTTGAGTGAGCCTACAATGGTCATAGAACCTACGCAGAACAAAAGGGAAGCCGTTACAAACCCTTGCGCAACATTGCCAAACCGTGCGCGCGCCAGATTTTCGACCTTATCTCCAAGCCAATTGACTCCACGGTCAAGATCCAACAATTGACCGATCAAGGCTCCAAGCGTCATGGAAACGATGATCGTCAGCGTTCTTTCTCCCGCAAGCTCGGCAACGATCTGAAGCGTATTTGTCTCCGAGCCGACATAACTGCCGTTTAGTGCCGAGAGAATTTGATCATTTACGGATGCTTTGATCGTTCCCGTAATGCCAATGGCAAGCACGCAAAGCGCAACTCCCTTGATAATGGTATCCGAAAGCTGCTCCATGCGGTTGCTTTTTTTCTTTCCGCCGCCCAAAAGTCGCTTGAGAAGAATCCCGATCGCTGAGCCGCCAATCACGGCAAGTGCATTTACAATTGTTCCCCAAAGTGTGATCTGTTCCATTGTGTTCTCTTTTCTGTTTGTCTAACTGTTTTTTTCAAAAATGTCCGAAATGCCGTCGGTCAGCGTGAGTGTCCCGTCTGTAGCAATGAGAATTGCTTCAAAATCAAAGATTTCATTTTGATAGAATGAAAGGGTCTTTTCCGTTCCCATTACGAAGAATGCCGTAGAAAGCGCGTCTGCCAAGGCACCGTCCGACGTGATGACCGCCACGCTCGTCAAACCGCTTTCGGCAGGGTAGCCTGTTGCGGGGTCGAGAATGTGATGGTAACGCTGTCCGTTGATCGTCACGTATCGCTCGTAGTCTCCCGAAACCGAAAGCACCATGCCGTCAGGCAAAAGGATCGTTCCCACGCTTGCTTGTGCATCGTGCGGATCACGCAAGGCAATGCGAAAGGGCTCA
>JAZOPW010000135.1:0-4304 GCA_045655785.1 Eubacteriales bacterium | reverse complement strand
ATGTGGCAAATATGTGGCAGAAGCAAAAAAAGAATCCCCGAAAACATAATGTTTTCGGGGATTTTTGGATAATAGTAATTATCTCTTGGAGAACTGGCTTGCGCGACGAGCGGCCTTGAGACCGTACTTCTTTCTTTCCTTCATACGAGGATCGCGAGTCAAGAAGCCTGCTGCCTTGAGTGCGGGTCTGTACTCTGCGTCTGCAGCAACGAGAGCACGAGCGAGGCCGTGGCGGATTGCGCCTGCCTGACCGGAAATACCGCCACCGTTAACCAGTGCGATAATGTCGAACTTGCCGGCGGTGCCGGTTACTTCGAACGGCTGGTTTACGATGAGCTTCAAGGTCTCAAGACCGAAATAATCGTCAATGTCACGCTTGTTGATGGTGATCACGCCCGTGCCGGGAACGATGCGTACGCGAGCAACGGACTTCTTTCTTCTGCCGGTGCCGTAGAAATAGGGCTTAGAACTTGTATACATCTGTTTTGTCCTTCCTTTCTCTCAATTAAAACTCGTAAGCTTCGGGCTTCTGTGCCTCGTGCTTATGAGCGTCACCGGCGTAAACCTTCAAACGGGTGAAAGCATTTGCGCCAAGGGTGTTCTTGGGGAGCATGCCTTTGATTGCGATCTCCATTGCTCTTTCGGGCTTGGTTGCCATCATGGTCTTTGCCTGAACTGCCTTCATACCGCCGATATAACCGGAATGATGGTAGTAGTACTTCTGCTCCAGCTTGTTGCCGGTCAGAACTGCCTTATCGGCATTGATTACGATTACGAAGTTTCCGCAGTCAACATGAGGTGTGAATTCGGGAGCGTTTTTGCCGCGGAGCAGGTCAGCAGCAGCAACAGCGGTTTTACCCATGGGCTTACCCGCAGCATCCAGAACATACCACTTGCGAACTACATTTTCTTTTTTTTGCATAAATGTAGACATTGTAGTTTTCCTCCATACAAACAGTAACATAATTTTTCATGCTTGCATATTATAACACAAGCCCCTGTGCTTGTCAAGCCTTTTTTAAAAATTTTTTTGATTATTTTGATTTAGCACCATCAAACCTCTTGTTTTCTCGCTTTTTTGATGCTTTTTGCGTTCAAATCGAGGTCAGAAACTCATTTTTTTGATCAAAAATCGGTTGTGTATTATGCAAGTTGCAAAAAAGAAGCCGTTGATTTTTATACAATCCTTCCCATGCGCATCTTGGTGATGCGGTTGGGAAGGGGGATAGAGAACGCAAAGAAAAACCTGATGGCACGGATACCATCAGGCTTCTTTGAGCAAGTATTATTTGTACTTGCGCTTTCTGGCTGCTTCAGACTTCTTCTTGCGCTTTACGCTCGGCTTCTCATAGTGCTCTCTTTTGCGAAGCTCGGTGAGGACGCCGGAACGGGCGGTTGCACGCTTAAAACGACGAAGAGCGCTGTCAAGAGACTCGCCTTCTTTCACTCTGATTTCTGCCATCTTATATCCCTCCCCTCCGCTCGGTAGACAATAAACATAGATAATATGTGGGAACTGATCCCAAACAAAAATTACCTTGTAGAATTATACACGATTTTCGTCTCTGTGTCAAGCCTTTTTTCGTTTTTTCTTTAATTTTTTTTGTAACAGAGGATTATTTGGCGTCATTCGGAAGGTTTTTCCCGATTTTATCGAAAATACGGGCGATCTCGTCATAGGAGTTGGCTCTCATGATCTCACCCCGTGCGCTTGCGGCACCTCGCACGCCGTGCAGATACCACGCCATGTGCTTTCGCGACTCGGCAATGCCGACCCGCTCCCCCTTTTCGTTGATCAGCTCCTGCGCGTGCTCCAATGCTACCTGCAAGCGTTCCTGCAAGGAGGGGGGCGTGTAGGGAAGTCCCTCCATTGCGCACAGGATCTCCCGAAAGATCCACGGGTTCCCCTGCGAGCCTCTTGCGATCATCACGCCGTCACAGCCCGTCTCACGCATCATGCGGAGTGCGTCGTCTGCCGAGAAAATGTCGCCGTTCCCCACCACGGGAATACGTACTGCTTCCTTGACCGCTCTGATGACCGACCAATCGGCAGAGGGGGCATACATCTGTTCGCGTGTTCTGCCGTGTACGCAGATCATTTGCGCGCCTGCCTGCTCCAGCCGCTTTGCCATCTCGACGGCATTGATGTGGTCGCCATCCCATCCCGAACGGATCTTGACCGTGATGGGGAGCTTGACCGCGTCTGTCATGGTGCGGACGATGCGGGCGGCAAGGACGGGATCCTTCATCAGCGCGGAGCCCTCGCCGTTCCCAACGATCTTTGCCATGGGACAGCCCATATTGACGTCGATCGCCACGGGCGGGATCTCACCGCAGGCACCTCGGTAGTCTCCGCTCTCCAAAAGCTGTGCGGCGTGTGCCATGAAGTCGGGCTCGGAGCCAAACAACTGGACCGCCATGGGGAACTCGTCTCGCATGACGGCGGCAAGGGGGGCTGTCCGCACGCGAGCATCGGTCACGGGACGCTTGGAAAGCTGCTCATAGCAGAGTGCCTTTGCCGAGACCATTTCACTTGTCGTGTATTCGGCACCGTATCGGCGCGCGATCCGTCTGAACGATCGGTCACTGACCCCTGCCAGAGGGGCTAAGAACAGACCGTGCGGAATTTGAATATCGGAAATCTTCATATTTGTTTGCGTTTTATCTCTTCCTTTGTTTATATAGTATATTGTATCACAATCGAGCGAGAAAGTCAAGGGCGGCTTTTTGGTGATGGATTTGTATTTTTTATCGTCTCAAAGCGTCAGTGTGGTCGTTTTTTCGTCTTGGGATCACAAAAAACGGGACTTTTGAAGATGCAAGAGGTGGAACGGTGTCGATTTGTGACACATACTTTTTCTTGACGCGTCAGCCTTTTTGTGTCATAATGAAAATGAAAAGAAAAGAACGTGAAAAGGAAGGCTTGAACAAATGAAATCACAATCACAGATCATGATGGTGGCACTTACTATTAGCTTTGTGATGGCACTGTCGCTGGCGGTTGCCCTTGTTTGCATCTCGCACCTGCGGGAGGATCCGTTGGACGGGAAGGGTACTGACGAGGTGACCTTGCCGGACGAGCCCTCGCCGAGCGAAACCACCGCTCCCCCGACCTCTTCTGTGGAAACGACCGATGAGGGCGAGCTTTCCGATCCCTCTTACGGCTTGCGGTATTTGAGCAATGGGGATGGGACCTGTAAGCTGATGAGCGTGGGCTCCTGTACCGACGCTTGTGTGGTGATTCCCGAGTACACACCAGGTGGCGAGCGCGTTGTGGAGATCGCGGAGAAGGCTTTTTTCGGTTGTTCCACGGTCACGGCGGTACAGATTCCCTCGTCGGTACGCCTGATCGGAGAGCTTGCATTTGCCGATTGCGGAAATCTTGTTTACATATCGGTCAGCGCGCAGAATCGCTTTTATTGCGATGTGGACGGAATTTTATATACGGCGGACGAGCGTACCCTGATCCTGTATCCGCCGATGCGGGCAGGAAATGAGGTCGCCGTTCGTGCGATCACGTCGGAGATCTCACCCATGGCATTTTATAACTGTGCCTATCTGACGCACGTCAACTATATGGGAAGTGCCGCGCAATGGGACAGCATCCGCATCGGCTCAAAGAATTACAGTCTGACCGCGGCGGCAAAGACATTCCTTTCGGGGAACGGAACATAATATTGGAAACCCTTCTGAACCGACCGTCCGATGGCGTTTTGAGGCATCGGACGGTCATGTTGGCTTCAATAGAACAGCTGTTGTAATTTTTTGGAGACCTCGGGGGCGGGCGGACAAAGGGGCAGGCGGTATTCGGCACGGCAAAGCCCCTTCAGCGCGGCAACGTACTTGACGGGGATCGGATTGACCTCCCAAAAAAGCGCCTTGATCTTGGGCAACAGCTCTCGCATGCGCGTCCCGGCACAGCGGTAATTTTCTTCCTTGCAGAGTCGGCAAATCTCAACGGTCTCACTCGGCAATACGTTGGAGCAGACCGAAATGACACCCTCGGCACCCAGCTTCATCGCGGCGACGGTCTGATCGTCGTTTCCCGTATAAACATCAAGCAAGTCACCGCATTCGGCACATAGCATCTCCAATAGTCCCAGGTCTCCCGACGCCTCCTTGACCGCCACGATATTTTCGTGCAGGCAGAGCTGTCGGTAGTGATCCATGGAAAGATGAAAGCCTGTACGCGAGGGGACGTTGTACAGAATCAGCGGACGCGGTGCCGCGTCGGCAATGGCACGGTAATGCAGAATCAGACCTCGGTCAGACGCCTTGTTGTAGTAGGGGGTGACCGCGAGGAG
>JAZOPW010000134.1:0-10119 GCA_045655785.1 Eubacteriales bacterium | reverse complement strand
CGTCTTGTGATTATGAACACGGCAAAGGGGGAGGTATTTGACAAGGTTTTGGGGCTGGAGCTGGGGGCTGACGATTTCGTGGTAAAGCCCTTTGACATGAAGGAGCTTTCCGCCAGAGTAAAGGCTGTTCTGCGCCGTTATCAGACACATACAAGACAAAATGACGATGAGGTCATTAAGTTTGAAAATATTGAGATCAGTCTGCAGAAATATGAGCTGAAGCTGCGTGGAAAATCTGTGGATATTCCTCCGAAGGAATTGGAGCTGTTGTATTTCCTTGCGTCAAACTATAACCGTGTGTTTACAAGAGACCAGCTTTTGGATAAGGTATGGGGCTTTGACTATCTGGGAGATTCCCGTACGGTAGACGTACACGTCAAGCGTTTGCGTGAAAAATTGGAGGGCGTATCCGATAAGTGGATCCTGAAAACCGTTTGGGGTGTCGGATATAAGTTTGAGCTTCTCGGCTGATTGCAGTTAAGAACCTATGTTCAAAAGTATTTTCACCAAATACGTCACCGCATTTATGGTGATCATTACCTTTGGCTTTGCGTTGCTGTTGTTGATCGTGACCTCGATCGTCAGCAACTATTCGGCAGAAACCAAGGCAAAGCTGATGAATAATGCCGCCGACGTCACGCGTATTTTCCTGGAGGAAAAGGCAACGGAGATTTCGGCTGACGAGCTTGTACATATTGTTTGGTCCGATGATGTGGACGAAGCACTTGACACCATGCTGAGATCCTTTTCCGAATATGATTCCGAGATTGCGATTCTGATTTCCGACCAAAACGGAAGAGTCATTTATGCCGTTGAAGGAAGCGAAAGCATGGTAGCCGACAGCATGGGGGAGCAATTGCCGCCCGCCGTTCACAAGACGGTTGCGATCGGAGGCGAGTTCTCCGAATTGGTGAATGTTTCGTTTGCCGAGCGTGATTTGTGGGTGTATGCAACCTCGATCCGAAACGCGGACGGAGAATTTTGCGGTGCGGTGGCAGTTTGCTCAACCAACGTCAGATGGGGAAATACGGTCATGGATCTGACCAGAACCGTTCTGACCGCCGCATTTTTGGTATTGCTTGCCGCATTGATCGCCGCATATTTCTTAACCGAGCGCACCATTGCACCGCTTCGTGAGATGCGCACTGCGGCACGTGATTTCGCGTCGGGAAAATTTGATAACCGTTTGATCGTGCGCGGAAAGGATGAAGTCGCAGAGCTTGCGAAGGACTTCAACCAAATGGCGGAGTCTCTTGAAAGCCTGGAAAAAATGCGCAACTCCTTTGTGGCAAACGTGTCGCACGATCTGCGTACGCCCATGACAACCATTGCGGGATTCATTGACGGAATCCGTGACGGTGTCATCCCTCCAGAGGAGCATGACCACTATTTAGAGGTGGTTTCCATGGAGGTTCACCGCCTGTCGCGTCTGGTGGCAACCCTGTTGGATCTTTCCAGAATACAGGCTGGTGACCGCAAATTCACGATGAAGCCCTTTGATATATGCGAGATGGCTAGGCTGATCCTGATCTCCTTTGAACAGAAGATCGAGGAAAAGCGACTTGACGTAGAATTTGAATGTGAGGAGGATCGCATTCTTGTCAACGCCGATCACGATGCGATCTATCAGATCTTTTATAATATTTGCCACAATGCCGTGAAGTTTTCACGCGAGGGCGGTACGCTTCGCCTGCAATTGCTTGAAACAATGGATAAAAAAATACGCGTATCGGTCTATAATGACGGTGACGGAATTCCGATGGAGGATCAGGCACACGTATTTGAGCGCTTTTATAAGAGCGATAAGAGCCGCGGCTTGGATAAATCCGGCGTTGGGTTGGGACTTTACATTGCAAAGACGATCATTGCCGCACATGGGGAACGCATCGGTGTTACCAGTGATCCCGGCAAAAATTGCGAGTTTTATTTCACGTTACAGCGTGTACCGCCCGCAAATGAGGAATCTAACTCGAAAAATGCAAAATTTTTGCATAGGTCGGGCTCGGATGCCGCAAACTGATCGTATGAGAGTACATTTTTTATTTTGATTTTTTTCAGAAAGGATATTCGTCATGTCTGATAATCATTGGAAGGACGGAAAAACGGAGCCGAATGACCGTCTTACACAGACGTCATCTCCCTCCTATATTTATCGCTGGAATTACGAAGATCAAAGGGCGTTTGATACACGGCAGAAAAAGAAGAAGCAGAAAAGCGGTATCGCGGTTTACGCCGTTATCATGACCGTTGTGTTCCTGCTCTGCTTTGCGTTGTTGACCGCGACCCTGATCTGGTACGGTACGGACGCACCCGTGGTGAAGAACCCGGGGAACGATCAACATGAGACTACAACCCCGGGAGGAATGTCCACAAGTGACGTGTCGGCTCTGGTAAAGCCGTCAACGGTTTTGATCTATGCTGCCAATAACACTACTTACGGCTACGGAACAGGCTTTTTCCTGACGTCTGACGGCTATATTGCAACCAACTATCACGTTGTAGCCAACAAAAAGACGGTTTCGGTTACCCTGTATGAGGGAAAAGAGCTCGAAGCAAAGGTTGTCGGCTACAGCGCGGATGATGACCTTGCGGTTTTGAAGATCGACGGTGCGAAATATCCTGCGATGAAGATCGGGGATTCGGATGTGCTTCGCGAGGGTGACATTGCCATAGCGGTTGGAAACCCTTCGGGCGAGGAGGGTTCCTGGACAACCACGCAGGGCATCATTTCGGCTCTCAACCGTAAGGTGACGGTAACAGAAGACAGTAAGATTCGCGAATTGACCATGATCCAGACCGATGCGGCACTCAATCCGGGAAATTCGGGCGGACCTCTTTGCAATGACCGTGGGGAAGTCATCGGAATCGTGACGCGTAAGCTTTCGGATACAGAGGGCATTTCCTTTGCCATTCCAATCAACGGCGCGATGGAGATCCTGAAAGCCATTATGAAGGACGGAAATGCGGACGGCGTGCAATCTTCGGTTTCAAAGGGGCGTCCCACCATCGGCATCACAGGCGGCACCATTGTCAAGGGAGACAAATATACCTACGGTGGCGTCGAATATGCCGCTGAAAAGAACGGTATCTTTGTCAGCTCTGTTGATGAAAACGGACCCGCCAACGGGATTCTGCAGGTCTGTGATATCATCATCGAATTTGACGGTCAAAAAGTTGAAGACATGACCGTTTTGATCGAGCTTCTTTATCAATATAAAATAAACGATAAGGTTGACATCACCGTTTGGCGTGACGGAAAAGCTGTTACGGTAGAGGTGACTCTTGGTAAAGCCGGTTCTTGACGGAAAACAAATAAACAATTGATTAAAAAGGTAGTTTTCAGGACTTTCGTTCTGATAAACTACCTTTTTTGTTGAAATGTAGAATTGTGCATAATTATTCTGTAATATTTTCATTTTTTTTGTATCTATTCACGACTTGTTTACATTTATATGATATAATGCAAATAGAAAGATAACATTTTTTCAAAACGGCATTTTACAAGAAAATTTTACTAAAAGGAGGTATTGTGATGAAACGTATATTAGGTGCATTACTTGCAGTCATCTGTTGTTTGTCTGCTTTTTCGGGTTGTTTTCCTAAAAAACATGAGGAATCTTGGGAAAACGAGACTTCTATCAAAATTATGCAGTACGATTGGGACGGTGGGGGAGTTTCTTCAAAAACGGTTTCCGATAATGAAGTGGCAGATGCTTTGATCAATGCCTTAAAAAATATGGAGCAAACAGAGGAAACCGTTGAAAAGCTGTCGGATGAAGATTTTGACTTTACAGGTTCTATGAAGTCCGTAGAACGCGGAACGATGTGGCTTGAAGTCGGATCAAAAATATATCGCCTGAATTCCGATCGAACACAGCTTTGCCGAGTGAAAACTTATTTAGGTAACGGCTATGTTATGAACATGGACGAGGAATTTTGGAATTTGCTTTCGAGAACATGGTATTATTATCCTTATGATTTTTATTCCGGTACATATTATCCCGGAACGGGTGAACTGACACTGGACCATGATTATGAGGCAGAATCTGCTGTCGGAATTTCTATCAAATCTATCTATGTTGAAAAGAAAGACGAGCCACAAAATATGATAACGATTGAGTTGCTTTCAACTGTAGATCAATCTTTTCGTTTGGACTTTTACTGTCAGCAATCTAATGATAATATTGCAAATGAGGACAGGATAGACATTGATTTGACCAAAGGAGTTCCCAAAACATTAGAAATTCCTTTTGGAGGCTGGAAGGATTTTTCATATTGGATTACAATTTGTATGGATAACACAAGAGTAAAAGTGTGGATTAAACCTTAATTTCAATCAGCAAAGCAGGCGGTTTCCATGAACAGAAATCGCCTGCTTTTGCTCTTTTATTTATCCGCCGCTTCTGCCTGTGCTTTCTTCCATTCGAGGAATTCTTCATAGGTTCCGGTTCTGTCGATCACGGCGTCGGGGGTGATCTCGATGATGCGATTTGCCACCGTGTTGACCAGCTCATAGTCGTGTGATGTGAAGATCAGGTTGCCCTTGAAGTTGGCAAGACCGTGGTTGACCGCGCTGATCGATTCGAGATCCAGGTGGTCGGTGGGTTGGTCGAGAAGCAGGAAGTTCGAGCCAAACAGCATCATCCGCGCGAACATACAACGTACCTTTTCACCACCGGAAAGCACGTTGACGGGCTTGAAGACGCTGTCACCCGAGAAGAGCATTCTGCCAAGGAATCCGCGCAGATAGGTTTCGGTGGTCTCCTTTGCGTCATGCGCGAGCCAATCGATGATGCTTTCGGTGCAGCCGTTAAAGTAAGCACTGTTATCGTGGGGGAAATAGGATTTTGTGATGCTGACACCCCATTTGAAGTCACCGCTGTCGGGTGTGTCCTCCTCCATCAGAATACGGAAGAGTGCCGTGATCGCCATTTCGTTACCGATCAGCGCAATCTTATCCTCTTTTCCAACGGTAAAGGAAAGATTTTGAAAGAGGGGTGTGCCGTCCTCGGCATGCTTGGTCAGTCCGTTGACAAACAGAATATCCTTGCCTGCAATGCGATCCATGTCAAAGCCGATGAACGGATAGCGGCGGCTGGAGGCGGGGAGCTCCTCAATCGAGAGCTTGTCCAAGAGCTTGCGTCGGGAGGTCGCCTGACGTGATTTGGATTTGTTTGCCGAAAAGCGCGAGATAAAGGTCTGCAATTCGCGAATCTTTTCTTCGGCTTTTTTGTTCTGCTGCTTGATCATGCGTTGGATCAATTGGCTGGATTCATACCAGAATTCGTAGTTACCAACGTACATTTTGATGCCGTTATAATCGATATCCACAATGTTTGTGCAAACGTCATTGAGGAAGTGGCGGTCATGAGAAACAACAAGCACGGTGCCGAAATAATCGGCAAGGAAGTCCTCCAGCCACATGATGGCATCGATGTCAAGACCGTTGGTCGGCTCGTCCAGCATGATGATGTCGGGGTTTCCGGACAATGCCTGTGCCAGCATGACCTTGACCTTTTCGCTTTCCTTTAAGGATGACATTTGCTCCCAAAGCTGATCGTCGGTCATGCCAAGCCCCTGTATCAGACGCGAGATCTCGGATTCTGCCTCCCAGCCGTTCAGCTCGGCAAATTCGGCTTCCAACTCCGAGGCGCGGAGACCGTCCTCCTCGCTGAAATCCTCTTTCTCATAGATGGCATCCTTCTCAACCTTGATGTCGTAGAGCTTGCGGTTTCCCATCATCACCGTGTCAAGCACGTTATATTCGTCAAAAGCGAAGTGATCCTGACGCAGGACCGACATGCGAACCGTATCGGGAATCGATACCTCACCCGTGGAGGGCTCCAGCTCGCCACACAGGATCTTGAGAAAGGTTGACTTTCCGGCACCGTTTGCGCCGATGATACCGTAGCAGTTGCCGGGAGTGAATTTCAGATCGACGTCCTTAAATAACAGCTGACCGCCGAAATGAAAGCTCAAATTGGAAATTGTGATCATGATATACCTCTTTTTACATTCAATCCTTTCTATTATACCATGCTTCCTTTTGTTTTGCAAGCCCAAACAGTGTTTTTTATGATTTTTTACAGTATTTAAGAGATATTTATCAGATCTCGGCTTCTTTTTTCTGGCTTTTTCTTGGATAGTACTTGACGAACCGCCTTTTTTTGTTTATAATATTATAGTGTATTAATGTGATAAAGTGTTTTTTGATTTGGAAAGGAATGGTCAAGCAAATGAGAGTTGTCGTAAAGGTGGGAACATCAACCCTTGCACACCACACAGGATGCCTCAATATCCGCCGCGTGGAAGCGCTTTGCCGTGTATTGAGCGATCTGAAAAACAGCGGTCATGAGGTGATACTGGTTTCGTC
Source organism: Eubacteriales bacterium (assembly GCA_045655785.1). Classification (GTDB taxonomy): domain Bacteria; phylum Bacillota; class Clostridia; order Oscillospirales; family CAG-272; genus UMGS1865. The sequence continues at coordinate 3,746 of JAZOPW010000134.1, read as the reverse complement.
GGGCGCGATCGGGATGGGTGTTGGAAAGCTGTCCTTGAAGGAGCGTCCCTCCGATATTCCGACAAAGCAGGCTGCTGCGGCGGTTGGACAGTGCGAATTGATGTATACCTACGACAAGCTTTTTCAGGAATATCATCATACCGTAGCGCAGATTCTTCTCACAGGCTCGGATTTTCGTCATGACGACCGTTATCATAACTTCCAAAATACCATGCGGCGCTTGCTGGAGCTGAATGTCCTTCCGATCATCAATGAAAATGATACCATCGCAACCGAGGAGATCAAGGTGGGAGACAACGACACCTTGTCTGCAATGGTGGCGGTCAGCATCGGTGCCGAGCGATTGGTCTTGCTTTCGGATATAGATGGCTTATATACTGCCGATCCGCATAAGGATCCCGACGCCAAGCTGATTCCACAGGTGCATGAGATCACAAAGGAGATCCTCGCCCTCGGTGGCGGAGAAGGCTCCTCACTCGGTACGGGTGGCATGAAGACCAAGCTGAATGCCGCACAGCTTTGTATGGATGCGGGCTGTGAGATGGTGATCCTCAACGGTGAGCAACCGACGCTTCTATACGATCTTTTTGATGGAAAATCGGTTGGCACACTCTTTTCCCGCAGGTGAAAGGAATCGAATCAATATGACTACACTTGAAATATTGCAACGTGCAAAGCGAGCTACCGCGGCACTTGCTCTGTTGAATACCGAAACAAAGAACCGCGCGTTGCTTGCTATGGCGGACGCGCTGGAGGAATATACCGATTCTATCCTGAGCGCAAATCAAAAGGACGTGGAAGCGGCAAGCGAAACGATGAATGCGGTCATGATCGACCGATTGCGCCTGACTCCCGAACGCATCCAAGGTATGGCACAGGGAATTCGCGAGGTGGTGGAGCTACCCGATCCCATCGGATCGGTGATCGACACCGTAAAGCGACCGAACGGATTGACCATTGAAAAAACACGTGTGCCGATGGGCGTGGTGGCAATCATTTATGAAAGCCGCCCCAACGTCACCTCCGATGCCGCCGCTCTTGCCCTCAAGAGCGGAAACGTTTGTGTCCTGCGCGGCGGAAAGGAAGCCTACAGATCCTCCTTTGCCATTGTATCGGCAATGCGTGCGGGACTGAAAAAAGAGGGAATCCCCGAGGATTTTGTCAATATGCTGGAGGATGTGACGCGTGCGGGTGCCAATGAGCTGATGACCGCAGTTGAATACGTCGATCTTCTGATCCCTCGTGGCGGTGCTGGCTTGATTCGCACCTGTGTGGAGAATGCCAAGGTTCCTTGCATTCAAACGGGTACGGGCATCTGCCATGTTTACGTCGATCGGGACGCCGATCTTGACATGGCTCTCAATATTATTGAAAATGCCAAGACCAGCCGTCCGTCGGTCTGCAATGCCGAGGAGGTCTGCCTTGTGGCAAGGGAGATCGCGGCAGATTTTTTGCCGCGCTTGAAAAAGAGATTGGTTGAGGATCGCGTGGCACTCGGCAAACAGCCCGTGGAGCTTCGGATTGACGAGGAGTCTTTCCGTTATATCGACGGAACCCCTGCTGGTGAAACGGATTTTGATACCGAATTTCTCAATTATATTCTGGCAGTTGGTGTGGTGGATGACGTGAGATCGGCTGTGGAGCATATTGCCAAGCATTCCACCCATCACAGCGATGCCATCATCACGGAAAATCCCCATGCTGCAGATTATTTTACCGCCGCGGTTGACAGTGCCGCTGTTTACGTCAATGCGTCAACGCGTTTTACGGATGGCGGTGAGTTTGGCTTGGGTTGTGAGATCGGCATCTCGACACAAAAGCTCCATGCAAGAGGTCCTATGGGACTTGAGGAGCTGACGACCTATAAGTATATCGTGCGAGGGAACGGACAGATCCGTTGACCGCGCGGAAAGGATACGGAGAACTGATATGGATAAGAAAGTGACATTTGGGTTTATCGGTTGCGGAAACATGGGAGGCGCGTTGGCTCTTGCTGTTTCCAAGGCTGTAGGCGGTGATTCCGTCTTTCTTTGCGACGCCTGTCCCGAAAAGGCGGAGACCCTTGCAAAGACAGTTTCCGCACAGGTTGAGACGGTTGAATCGGTTGCAAAGAACTGTGATTATATTTTCTTGGGAGTAAAGCCGCAGGTCTTTGAGGCTCTGTTTGATCAGATTCGGCCCACTTTGGCGGCGCGCAAGGATGACTTCGTTTTGGTCAGCATGGCGGCTGGACTTTCGATTTCTGCTGTGCAAAAAATGGCGGGCTGTGACCCTTCCATCATTCGCATCATGCCCAACACGCCCGTGTCCGTGGGGGAAGGGATGATCCTTTACTGCACGAACGGCAAAACGGAGGAGGAGCAGATCGAGCTGTTTTGCAAAGCTCTTGCCAAGGCAGGAAAACTGGATCCGATTTCAGAGGATAAGATCGATGCCGCAAGCGCACTTTCGGGATGCGGCCCCGCGTTTGTCTATCTGTTTGCCGAAGCATTGGCAGACGGAGCCGTGGAATGCGGCTTGCCACGAGACAAGGCAATGCTGTATGCCGCACAGACCCTGCTTGGCGCGGCGACTCTGCTCTCAAAGACAGGGAAGCACCCGGGAGAGCTGAAGGATGCCGTTTGCAGCCCGGGAGGCACGACCATTGCAGGCGTTCACGCTCTTGAGAGCGGTGCATTCCGTGCGTCCGCCATGAATGCGGTTTCTGCGGCTTACGAAAAAACGTTAAAACTGAAAAAATAAAGAAATTTCGATATGCTTTGGCGGGGGACCTTGCAAGGTACCCCGCCAAAATGCAGTTATTTAAAGCGTTTTTTTTGATAAACTTCACCGTCAAGCGTTTTCCAGAAGAAGGTGCGATCCTCCAAGATCATGTAGGAACGCGGCGTATCTTCCTTGGGAATCGATACCGAGCCCGGATTGAGATAGGTGAAGCCATTGCATTGCTGACAGCAGGACACGTGTGTATGACCGCAAAGAAGAATATCTCCATTTTTTAATAGCGGAGGGTTTTCTTTTCCGAAAAGATGTCCGTGGGTTGCAAAGATGCGCAGTCCGTTGACATCAAGCCATGCATAGTCGGCAAGGACAGGGAAGTGCAATACCATCTGATCAACCTCTGCTTCACAGTTTCCGCGTACACAAAGCAGATCGGTAGCAATCGAATTCAACATCTCAATCACAGCCTTGGGAGCATATTCAAGCGGCAGATCGTTTCGCGGACCGTGATAAAGCAGGTCTCCAAGTAATACAAAGCGATCGGGGGCTTCTTTCTCATATGCGTTCATGAGCTGCTTGCAGTATGCCGCCGATCCGTGAATGTCAGATGCAATCATCAGTTTCATAAGTGGTCTTCCTTTCGGGGGGCTTTTTTATTTATTATAACTTTTTTTCGCCGACCTGTCAAGTTTTTTTATATAATATAATGAAAATAAGATAATCTGAATTTTTGTGTTGACAAATACAGCAAATAGGTGTATAATTGTATACATCAAAAAAGAAGAGGAGGAATAAGACATGTTAGAGATCTCTTCCAAAACCAATTTGCTGGAACAAAAAACATATAAATACTCGCTTCAGGATGTGGATGAACCCAACCTGTATCGGGAGATCTATCCGTATACCGAGGTGCCGCGTACCGCGTTTAACCATCGTCGCGTGCCGATCGGAATGCCCGAGGATATTTGGATCACCGATACCTCCTTCCGTGAAGTCGGATGTAGCCATGTCGTTCTGTGAGCCAAGGA
>JAZOPW010000133.1:0-9595 GCA_045655785.1 Eubacteriales bacterium | reverse complement strand
CTCGGCAATGGTCTTACCGCCAAGTGCGTCACACGCCTTGTACAGCTCAGGATTGTTATTGTCAATATCAAACACCTTACGAACCAGCGAAAAGCCGTTGGAGTGAACACCGCTCGATGCCAGCGCGATCACAACGTCGCCTTCAGTCATTCTGGTGTTGTCCAAAATCTTTTTCTTATCTACGATTCCAACCGCAAATCCGGCAAGGTCGTAGTCCTCTGTGGGCATCATACCGGGATGCTCGGCAGTCTCACCGCCGATCAGCGCCGCACCCGATTGCACACAGCCCTCCGCAACACCGCTGACGATCGCTGCGATCTTCTCGGGAATATTCTTGCCGCAAGCAATATAGTCAAGGAAGAACAACGGCTTTGCACCGCAACAAATGATGTCGTTTACACACATTGCTACCGCGTCAATGCCGATGGTATCGTGCTTGTCCATCAGAATTGCCATCTTCACCTTGGTACCGCAACCGTCGGTACCCGAAACAAGAACGGGCTCCTGCATTCCCGCAAGACCAAGACCGAAGCAGCCGCCAAAGCCACCCACGTCATCAAGACATCCTTCGTTTTTGGTACGTGCGATATGCTGCTTCATCAGTTCAACTGCTTTATACCCCGCTGTAATATCAACACCGGCAGCAGCGTAGCTTTCAGATTTAGAGTTCTTCATGTTATCTATTCTCCCTTTTTTTATTATTCTTTTCCGTTCCAGCAATACGTGCAAAGCTTGCAGGGATCAATCCCGATTGCCTTGATAATTCCCTCCAAGGACTGGAATTCCAAGGAAGAGAAATGAAATCTTTCGCAAATGGCTTTTCTCATTTTTTGACCGCGCTCGGTTTCGGAGCTGCTGTACTCGTCCAAATGTTGAAAACCTTCCTCGCCCTCCAGCTCCATAATGGTTCGTCTGGCAAGCAGCTCCATCTCGCTGTTGGAGCGTGAGAAGTTCAGGTATTTACAGCTGTACATGATAGGCGGACATCCCGAACGCATATGAACCGCCCTTGCGCCGTTTTCATATAAAAATTCTACGGTCTCCTGCAATTGCGTTCCGCGCACGATCGAGTCATCCACAAACAAAAGGCTTTTGTCCTGTATAAACTCAGGATTGGGGATCTGCTTCATTTTCGCAACCTTTGCCCGATCCACCTGACGTTGGGGGGTAAAGCTGCGCGCCCATGTCGGCGTATATTTGATATAGGGGCGAGCAAACGGAATATGGCTTTGGTTGGCATATCCGATGGCGTGAGGTGTACCCGAATCGGGAAGTCCACTGACATAATCCACACCCTCTGCGTTGCCGGTCTTGATATCGTTCTCTGCCATGATCGCTCCGTCTCTTGCACGCATTGCCTCAACGTTTACCCCCTCATAGGTAGATGCGGGATACCCGTAGTAGGTCCACAAAAAGGCGCACATCCGCATTTTTTCACCGGGAGCGGCAAGCTGCTTGATGTCTTCCCCGACAGAGATCTCGACGATCTCCCCGGGTCCCAGCTCCTTTTCAACCGTATATCCCAATTTATTGCAAGCAAAGGATTCAAACGATGCGCAATAATCATCCCCGCGCTTTCCGATCAAAACAGGGATTCTTCCCAATAGGTCACGTGCCGCGATAATCGATCCGCCTTCACGCAGGATCAAAATATTTGCCGTTCCCTCGATCGACTCCTGTGCGAATCGAATGCCTTCCGCAAAGGAATCCTTTCGGCTGATCAGGGCGGCGATCAATTCGTTGGAGTTAACGCGTCCTCCCGTCATGGCATCAAAATGTCCGCCGCTTGATTGAAGATACTGATCGATCAGCTTTTGCGCATTGTTGATCACACCGATCGTGCAGATCGCGTAAACACCGAGTTTTGAACGGATCAAGAGAGGTTGCGGCTCGGAATCACTGATACACCCGATCGCAGAGCAACCTCGCATTTCCTCAAAAATATGTTCAAACTTGGTTCGAAACGGTGAGTTCTGAATATTATGAATGTCGCGTTGCAAACCGATAGACGGATCGTACGCCGCCATTCCGCCACGAACAGTACCGAGATGCGAATGGTAGTCGGTTCCGAAAAAGACGTCCGAGATCGCATCCTCCCTACAAACAGCTCCAAAAAAGCCTCCCATAAAAAACCTCCGCTAAAAATTGCACCGACGTGCAAGGGTATCAATGATTGAATTTTGCTTCTACTTCTACATTCTTTGCAAGCACCTTTTCGGTGCCTGCGCGACGTGCGGCATCCAACTTTTCCGCAAGCGCCGAGTCCTCAATGGCAAGCATCTGAATAGAAAGCAAAGCGGCATTGGCAGCCCCATCGATGGCAACGGTTGCAACCGGAATGCCGCTCGGCATCTGTACCGTTGACAGGAGGGCGTCAATGCCGTCCAGATATTTTGCTTTTACAGGGATTCCGATCACGGGCAGCGTGGTGTTTGCTGCGATGGCACCTGCAAGATGCGCAGCCATGCCGGCAGCCGCAATGATGGCGCCAAATCCGTTTTTACGTGCAGAAGACGCAAATTCTCTTGACTGCTCGGGCGTACGGTGCGCAGAAAACACGTGCACCTCGTAAGGTACACCGTACTCCGCAAGTGTGGAAATGGCTTTTTCTACAACGGGCAGGTCGCTGTCGCTGCCCATAATTACTGCAACTTTTTTCATAGCTGAAAGTCAGTCCTTTCTATAATCTGTAGTATAATATATTTATTATACTTCATAACTAAACAAAAGTCAATCCCGCAAACCTACAATTTTCTACATAATCCCATTTAGTTTTATCGTGATTTTGCAAAAAAAGTCAGAATGACCGGCTTTGCCATCCGTTGCGAGTCATGATCTCGACCGATCCAAGTCCTGCGGCTCGTGCGATCATGAAGGCATCCCGAAAGCCCGACAGCAATTGCTCGCGCGAATGCGCGTCGGACGAAACGGTTACTCTTCCTCTTTTCTCGGCGATCCGATGCAAAAAAATCGGCGCGGGATACGGTATCCTTCGGTAAGAACGTGCAAAATCCCCCGTATTGATCTCAAAGATCACGTCCTTTTCAAGCAGGGCGTCGAGTGCATCCAGAGCGGCACGCAGATAACGCGGATCCTTTTCGTCAAACAGCGATCCGTCACGGTTAAATTTTGTCAGCAGATCAAAGTGTCCCACAATGTGGCATCCCGTACGCTCGACAAGCCGTGCCGTCAATTCAAAATAATGCTTTGCAAATCGGTAAAAATCGCCCGAAAATTGCTCACGAACCAAGCGAATGAGTGTCTCTCTGTCGGCGTCGATGGCAAAGTACTGCCCTTCCGTTCGCACATAATGCACCGACCCAATGATATAATCGTATTCGATTGCGGGGGCGTCCGCGTAATAATCCTGCTCGATCCCGAGAAGGATGTGAAGCTGTTGGTCATATTGAGCCTTCAAGCGGTTCACCTCGTCTATGTAAGCGGCGGTCGCCTCACGGCTCATGCAAGCGTCTGGGGCAAAGCGCACCGTCGAATGTCCCGAAAAGCCCAAGGTATCCATACCCAGGGAAATTGCGGCACGCACCATCTCCTCGGGGGTATGGTCACCATCACAAAAGCGGGTATGGGTATGCAGATCGCTTTTTGGAAGCCGTTCAAAATTCATACGCATCCCCCTATCGGATCTATTTTTTTAGATCCTTCTCAATGATTTCTCGAACACGCTCCGTCAGCTCTTCCCTCTCGGTCTCGATCACGGTCTGACGGTCGATCACAGCAAGAATACGCAATTCCACGTCGGTGCGGCGGATCAGAAAATTCTTGGAGATCCGACCTGTTCCGTTGGTGGACATGACCACAATCGGTGCCTCGGCACGCTTGGCAAGCAAAAAGGCACCCGATTTGAAGCGCAAAAGCTCACCCGTTTTACTGCGCGTTCCCTCGGGATAGATCCCAATGTCCAAGCCCTCAGCCTTTTGCATTTCCGCCGCCTGCTTCAAGGTGCGCAACGCGCGCATTCCGTTTCCGCGGTCGATGGCAAGAAAGCCTGCATGATGGATAAAGTTCCCCACGATCGGGATCTTGAAATTTGCTTCCTTGGATATGAATGCCACACGGCGTCCCTTCCAAACGGCGAGAACCGCCATCGGATCAAAGTCCGATTGGTGATTGCTGACAAGGATGCAGGGCTCGTTTGGCAACAGCTCGGTGCCTGTCAGCTTCACACGGATCCGCAAAAGCCTCATCAACCAATCCATGGTCAGATAGATCATACGCGCACAGATCGGCTTGGTCCTCTTGATAGGCTTCCTCTTGGGAAGAAAGAAGGACCAAACCAAAAGAAAGACCACGTAAAGAAGGATCGCCGCAACAAAGCCACCGAGCAGAATCGGCAGGATCAGCCAAGGGCTGACCGTGGGTATGAAAACATACACCAGCACCGTTGCAACTATGGCAAGTGCCAAAAACAAATAGTTCAACATAGACAGAAACCTCTCAAATTCCTTGCATTTAATCAAAGCAAATACTGTTTTTATTTTACCACAAAGCCGACCGAAAGTCAAGAGACGTCAACAAGTTTATCCCATGAAAAGGCAGATCTTTTTGTGTTCCGTGACCATTATTTCCGATTTTTGCGCAGTTTCGGGTTTTGTATCGAAAAATTGCCTAATTTTACGCAACATCTTGACAAATTTCGGATTTGTGATATGATAAAGTAGAATATTGTTATCATCAATAGAAAGGAATTCAAATTATGGATATCAGAGACGTATTGAAAGGAAAATATGACTGTGCTTGTAAAAGAGAGCATCCCTGCGACATTCGCTACGTAGAGATCGGCGATAACGTATTGGAAAAGCTCCCCGAGATCTGCGCTCCCTTCTCCCGCATTCATTTGGTGGCAGACGGCAATACCTATCCGCTTTGCGGAGACCGCGTTAAGGCGGCTTTGGGAGAAAAAATCGCGTCCGAAATGATCTTCGGCAAGGAGATCGTGGTTCCGAATGAGAACGCGATTGCCGCTATAGAAGCAAAAATGACCGCAGGTACCGATTTCATCATCGGCATCGGCTCGGGCGTCATCAATGACCTTTGTAAGCATGTCTCCTTCGCAAACAACATGAGATACGCGATCGTGGCAACCGCCCCCTCTATGGACGGCTATGCGTCGGTCGGCTCGGCTTTGATCCTTGAGGAGATGAAGGTCACGCTCAATGCGCGTGTTCCTTATGCCATTGTGGCAGAAAGTGCCGTCCTCAGCACGGCTCCCGCCGATATGCTCCGCTCGGGATACGGCGATATCATCGGAAAATACTCCTGCCTCAACGACTGGAAGCTGGCACACCTGTTGCGCGGAGAATATTTCTGCGATTACGTATATAACACTGTAATGGATACCGTGAAAAAGACCGAAAACACCGCCGACGCGATCCTGGCACGCGATAAGGACGCGATCCGCGATCTGATGGAGGGTCTTGTTATGGTTGGTGTCATGATGAGCTACGTTGGCAACTCCCGCCCCGCATCGGGCAGTGAGCATCACCTCTCGCATTTCTTTGAGATCACGGGTCTGCTCAACAACACCCCCTACTATCTGCACGGAATCGACGTGCTTTATGCCGCCGCAGTCACAGCTCTCCTGCGCGAGAAGCTGCTGGCACTCAAGCCACCCTTCAACGCTTACGTCAACGATACAGCATCCCGTGACGCCAAGCTTCGCGAGATCTATTCGACCGCCACTGACGGCATCATTGCCCTGCAAAACAAGGTCGGTCTTTACGCCGATATTGATACCAAGCAGTTTGAGGACAATTGGGATGCGATCTGCGAGATCCTGCGTGAGGCACCCGACTACAAAACCATGCTCAAGTACGTCAATGCCATAGGTCTTGACATCCATGCGTTCCACAAGTTCTACGGCGACAAGACCATTTGTGACGCCCTGTCGTATGCAAAGGACCTCAAGGACCGTTACACCGTCCTTTGGCTCTCCTACGCATTGGGAATCGATCAGGTTACGTTTTGAAAAAGGCACGGAAAACCCATGTTTGATTTTCATTTGCACAGCAGAGTCTCGTTTGACTCGACCGCCGCACCGCAGGACATCCTGCTTGCGGCGGAAAAAGTCGGTTTGCGGGAGATCTGCTTTACCGATCATTACGACTACCATTCAAGCCCCGAAAAGCCCCACAATCTGTTCACGGTCGAGCAATATGCAAAGGAATACGATTCACTCACGTCAAGCTCGATGCTGATCCGTCGGGGCATGGAATTCGGCTTGACGACCTGGAACCGAGAACAGCTTGACGCGTTGCTGTCAGAGCGCGATTTTGACTTTGTAATCGGCTCGGTGCATTTCGCAGGCGGATTTGATCCCTACGATTCTGCATATTGGGACGGCAAAAGCGTCCGTGACGCATTTGAGACTTACCTATCGGAATCACTTGCCTGTGTGAAAATTCATGATAATTTTGACGTACTTGGACACTTGAATTACGTCTGCAAATCCATGCACAACCCCACGCATAAGCCCCTGTATTATGCAGATTATGCGGATCTTTGCGATGAGATCATGAAGTGCCTTGTCAGCAAGGGAAAGGGCATGGAGATCAACACAAGCGGCGTGGACCGTGTCGGAGCCTTCCTTCCCGACGCACCCTTTTTGAAAAGATTCAAGGAGCTTGGCGGTGAGATCGTGACCGTTGGATCCGATGCACATGTCCCCGAAAGAGTCGGACTATACGCCAAGGAAGCATTATCGGTATTAAAGGATATTTTCGGATATGTCTGCACGTTCGAAAACAGAAAACCGATATTCCACAAATTATAGGAGGAAAAAATGAATTTTATCAATCCCGATATTTCGATTTTGAATGAGAAAAAGCTTTATATTTTTGACATGGACGGCACCATTTATCTTGGAAACCAGGTCTTCCCTTTTGCCATCCGTTTCATTAAAAATTTGAGAAAAAGCGGCAGACGTGTGATGTTCTTTACAAACAACGCGTCGCACTCCCCCTCTTTCTATCTGGAAAAGCTGACACGCCTCGGCTTTGAGCCCTCGCCCGAGGAGATCATGACCTCGGGTGACGTAACCGCAGAATTTCTGCTCCGTCACCGCGCAGGCAAGAGCGTTTATCTTGTAGGCACGCCCGATCTGGTCAACAACTACCGCGAAAAGAACATTCCGCTTCTGAACGGAAACGAAGAAAAAGCAGACATTGTCATCACCAGCTTTGACACCACTCTGACCTATGAAAAGCTTGACAATGCCTGCAGATTGATTCGCGGCGGCGCCGAATACCTCTCGACGCACCCCGATTTCAACTGTCCCACCGAAACAGGCTTCATTCCCGACAGCGGCGCCATCGCGGCATTCGTAACGGCATCCACGGGAAAGGTTCCCACCTATTTCGGCAAGCCCTATAAGGAAACCGTAGAAATGATCTGTGAAGCAACGGAATGCACAAAAGAGGAAATGTGCATCTTCGGTGACCGTCTCTACACCGATATTGCCATCGGTCGCCGCCACGGTGTTACCGCTGTTCTGGTGCTGTCCGGCGAAACACAGCCCGCGGACGTGGAAGCGGCAGAGCCTGCAGACCGCCCCGATTTCACCTTCGATTCGCTCGATAACGTTGACCGCGCAATGTTCGGTTGATACAAAATGCCCCGAGTTCCGTATGACACGGTTCTCGGGGCGTTTTTTTCAATTATATCAGTAAGCTCTGACCTCATATATCACGGCGTCGGCGTGTCCGTTCGTGCTGTGTACAACGATCTCTGCGCTGTCACAGGTGATCGGATCAAAATTGATGACATTGTGGCGTTGGTGGTTGTCCTTGACCTTGATCGTGTTGACGATCCTTCCATTGCGCTTGAAAATGATGGAATAGTCCTTGACCAGCTCCATCGGCACACCGATTCTCTGCTGCTTTTGGCGGTTTGGAGCCATGGTGATGCGGATCGAATATTGGAAATCGGACCAGAAGGTCAGCTGAAGCTTGGAGAGCGTCTTTTCCTCATCAAAGCTCATCACAAGTGTCTCACCCTCATCTGAAAGACCGTTCGAGATCCACGCGTTGGTCGCATCTCCGATTTTTCGGGAAATGCCATTGACCACGTTTGCAGGCTCTCCGCCTTTTTTGAAGGAGGATGCCGAGAAGCTCGCCTTTCTTGCAAGATCCTTGGCGTCACGGTTGACGATTCCGGGAAGATAGCCGTCGTTCTTCAAAATCTCCTGCTGTAGCTCCCCGATGTGTCCGTTCTCCAAAAGCCCCTTGGGCATACAACCGTACTTGACACACATAGATGCCGCAATTCCAACCGCCTCACCGCCGATGGCACAGCAGCCGATGATACGCGTACTGGCAAGTCCAAGCTTTGTGGTCGAAATATTTCTGCCTGCCATATACAGGTTTTTGATGTTTTTGGAATAGTAGGAGCGATAAGGAATTGTGTAGACACCTTGGTAGAAATTGCAATCGGACGGTAGCTTATCGTAATCGAGCAGACCGTGTGCCGCGTGCAGATCCACACACCATCCACCGTAAGAGACCGCGTCCTCAAACTGTCTGTGCTCCAGAATATCACACTCCGAAAGCATATAGTCGCCCATCAAGCGACGGCTCTCACGCATTCCGGGCAGAGCACCGACCCACTCCAATTCAAAGTTCTCGGCATGGTGCTGATGTACACCCTCGTCATTGTTCTTGATATGATCCCACAAGCCGTAGCAGTATGCCATCAGATCGTCGCGGATGTTTTCGTAGTCTGTGATGATGTCGTCGGTATCTCCCATCAGCTCAAGCCACCAATATCCGTAGTCATTGCAGGAGCTGGAGGTCATGGACGTACGCTTGTACTCCTCGGGATCGGGCAGGAAGCTGACGTCGATGGTATTGCGCATTTCGGAGCAATGAATGCGATTGCGAAGCTGCTCCTCGGTCAGCTTTTTGGCAAAGGAGGGCGGCGTGAATTTGACGGGATGCCCCTTGTCCACCGCCTTGAGAAGAATGGTATTTCCCATGCGCTCATTGTTGGGTGTGGCGGGGGCGTGCGGCTCATTCGTCTCGGATTTTGCTTCACTTCCCTGTCTGTATTCGGCACCAACGTAATATCCGAGTGTTCCGTTTCCCGTACAGTCAGCAAAGATCTTGCCGCTGATCTTATAACGCATTTCGGTGGTTGACTGTACACACATGATGCTGTCGATCACACCGTCGCAAACGCTTGCATCATACATGACGGTATTGAAATAGCAGGTCAGATTCTTTTCTTTTTTGACCGCCTCAAACAAAACCATATCCCAAATCGAATAGCAATAATAGTCATTACGGCTTTTGTTCTCCAGCATCAGCTCGTACAACAAGCCACCTTCTGCGTAATCGGGCTGCTTCAGGCTTTGGTCAGCACCCGAAATGTGAATTCGGATCTCGCTGGAGGCATTTCCGCCCAGCACCGCACGGTCATGAATCAGGGCGGTTTTTGTCCCTTGACGTGCTGCCGCGATTGCCGCACAAACGCCCGACATTCCGCCGCCTACCACCACAAGATCGTAGCTCTCTTCGGCATAACGTGTTTGAAACATCATTCTTCTCCTTTTCTTATAATCAATTATATTTTATCATAAAAA